>DATGNN010000238.1:0-7524 GCA_035306725.1 Chitinispirillaceae bacterium
GATCTGATGGTACTGTTTCCAATAGCACTAATTCTTCGCCGCCAATCGTCACCAAAGTCTAAAAACAATGTTGTACCTCCGAATGAGCCATTTTCAGGAGGTGATACTTGAAAAATAATTACACATCCTCATTTGTACCAGAAAAAAGCAGCCATAAGAATTCCCAAAATGCTTCTTTCCAACCAGTAAAATCTGGAACCGGTACATGGGGACACCAAAAGTTTCCAGTCATTCCCTGCATTCAAACAAACCTTAGGTACCCAGGAAGGAGAAAGATCATGCCCAAACATACTCCACGAGAAGTGCTTCCGATTCACAGTCGCAAGCCTGTGGGTCCAACGATGTACAATTCTAAAGATCCTGACACCAGATACGAACCGATCAAGCCGCTGCGCCCGCCAAAAGGTGCACCAAACATCCTCCTCGTTCTGCTAGATGATGCCGGGTTTGGCTCGAATAGCGCTTTTGGCGGACCCTGCCGAACACCAACTTTCGAACGACTCTCGAAAAACGGCTTGCGATACACTCGGTTTCATACTACTGCAATGTGTTCTCCGACTCGACAGGCTCTGTTAACAGGTCGCAACCACCACTCCGTAGGGATGGGCATTGTCTCCGACATGGCCACCGCTACTCCTGGCTACACATCACAGCGACCCGATTCAGCAGCAACGATAGCTGAAATTTTACGGTTAAACGGGTACTCAACTGCGCAGTTTGGCAAATGTCATGAAGTCCCCACCTGGGAATGGAGCCCCATGGGCCCCTTTGATCGCTGGCCGACAAACAGTGGATTTGAGTACTTTTACGGCTTTATTGGAGGTGAAACAAGCCAGTTCTACCCAAGCCTTATCGAAGGCACAAACTCCGTTAATCCCGACAAGACACCAGAAGAGGGATATCACTTGAGCGAGGATCTCGCAGAGAAAGCACGTCACTGGATCGGCCAACAACGGTCGCTTGCACCTGACAAACCGTTCTTCCTGTATTTTGCACCGGGTGCCACGCATGCACCTATCCATGTTCCCAGAGACTGGCGCAACCATTATCGCGGTGTCTTTGACAAAGGTTGGGACGCAATTCGCAATGATACATTCATCCGTCAAAAACAGCTGGGTGTCATTCCGCCAGAATGCGAGCTTACGCTACGACCGGATGGTATTCCTGCATGGAGCGATATCTCCGATGAGATAAAGCCAGTGCTGGTTCGCCAGATGGAGCTTTACGCCGCATTTCTCGAACATACCGATTACTGTATCGGGCAGGTAGTCGATTTCATTGAAACCCTTGGTGAGCTTGACAATACCCTGATCTGGATCATTACCGGGGATAACGGTGCATCCGGCGAAGGCACAATTAACGGCACCTGGAACGAATCACTTACTATGACCGCAATGACTGATGTCGAGACTCCAGAGTTCCTGCGAGAACGTCTCTCCTCACTCGGCACACCTGCATCATACCCACAGTACTCTCTGGGATGGGCTCACGCCATGGATACCCCCTACCAGTGGACAAAGAGGGTCGCCTCTCATTGGGGGGGAACGCGAAACGGATTGATTGTGCACTGGCCAGCTGCAATCAAATCACATGGCGAACTGCGCCACCAGTTCCACCATGTCATCGACGTTGTCCCAACCTTCCTTGAAGTCGCCAGACTTCCACTCCCTCAGATCGTTAACGGCATCGAACAACAACCTGTGGAAGGCACCAGTATGGCCTGCACATTCGACGATCCCGATGCACCCGACCGCCACGAAACACAATATTTTGAAATACTCGGAAACCGCGGCATCTATCACAAAGGCTGGACAGCAGTTACCGCGCACAATCCCCCTGTTTCAGTTTGGCATCAACGGGTGCTTGATGAAGATATATGGGAGCTTTACGATACGAATTCCGACTGGACCCAGGCACATGATCTGGCGCGTGAACAGCCGGAAAAACTGCGTGAGCTTCAGCGTTTGTTCCTTATCGAAGCTGGCAAGTACAATGTTCTGCCTCTTGATGACCGGACAGCAGAGCGGGCTGATCCGGACCTTGCGGGACGACCTGTACTTGCAAAGGGAAGACGGCAGCGGCTTTACTCTGGTATCGGTCGTTTGAACGCCTTCTGTGTCATAAATACCAAAAACAAGTCTCACCGGGTGACAGCAGAAGTCATCGTGCCTGCAGGTGGCTGTGAGGGGGTCATAGTCGCACAAGGCGGTTTCCCAGGAGGCTGGTCACTCTACGCGAAAAATGGCCGTCTGAAGTACTGCTACAACTTCTACGGAATTGATTTTTTTCACATCGAGACAAAAGGGTTGATACCTGAAGGAAAGCACCTTGTGCGGATGGACTTCGACTATGAAGGTGGTGTTGCAAAAGGTGGATCTGTCCGTCTCTCTATCGATAACCAGACTGTGGGGGAAGGCCAGGTAGGGCGGACACAGCCATTACCGTTTGCAAGTGATGAACCACTGGAGATTGGCAGCGACAATGGATCGCGAGTTACTGGTGACTATAATGTTCACAGATTTACCGGCAAAGTAAACTGGATCGAAATCGAGATCCCCACAGGTGCAAGAGACGATGATGCGGAGATTTCAAATGAACAGCGGCTGCGTGCCGCCTTAATAACGGAGTAGAGAATTGTGACCGACATATCCAGTGTTCCAGAAGAACTATCTTTCAACGAAACCGATGCTTACCATGTCATGCCCAAGCCTGTTGGCCCGGTTTGCAACATGGCCTGTGAGTACTGTTACTATGCACAAAATAATGAAACGAGCTTATCATGCAAAAACAATATGATGAGCGAGGGTCTTCTGGAGCTATTCATCCGTCAAACACTGCTTTCACAAAAAGGTGATTGCATCTCCATAACGTGGCATGGAGGAGAGCCACTGCTAAGGGGTATCGGATTTTTCAAAAAGGCCGTAGAACTCCAGCGTAAATACGCACGAGGCAGACAGGTAGAGAACTCCCTTCAGACCAATGGTTTGTTAGTTGACGAGGATTGGTGCCGTTTTTTTCATGAAAACCGTTTTCTGGTGGGTCTCTCTATAGATGGACCAGAACACGTTCACGACAGGTATCGACGGGACAGAAACGGCCACCCAACATTCAACAGAGTTATCCAGGCGATTCGGCTTTTTCATAAGTATAAGGTTGAATTCAACACTCTATCCGCAATTAACAATTACAGCTCAGGATTCCCCGTGGAGATCTATCGCTTTTTTAAGGAACAGGATGTTCGCTTCATGCAGTTCATTCCGGTAGTAGAGTGTCTGCCCCAACAGTCGAAGGATGCTCCGCGACTGCGAAGACTACCTCCCGAAGAGCGCATCAACAACCCAGTTGCGCCCTGGTCGGTAAAGCCGGAAGTTTATGGTCGTTTTCTGATAGCTATTTTCGATCAATGGGTTACCGGCGACGTGGGCAGATACTTCATTCCGTTCTTTGATGGGGTTCTTGGCAACTGGTGTGGTATTGCGGCTTCACAGTGTGTACTTGCAAAGGAATGCGGCAATGCTGTGGTGCTGGAGCGTGATGGTAGCCTTTACTCCTGCGATCATTACGTCTTTCCACAACACCGGTTGGGTAACATTAGCACAAAGAGCATTTCTGAACTGGTTCTCTCAGGCAGACAGAAGCGATTCGGACGGTGGAAATCCCGAGGGCTGACTTCGCAGTGCCGCACATGTGAATACCTTTCACTTTGTCATGGTGAGTGTCCCAAAAACCGTTTTGCCGTTTCATCTTCTGGAGAGCGCGGCCACAACTATCTTTGCGAGGGATTAAAACTGTTTTTCAGGCATACAGAGCCTTCGATGCGGTTCATGCGTAATGAATTAATGAATGGGCGGCCAGCAGCGAATGTTATGAGAACCTGTTAGTGTGAGTTTAATGGGAGATCTCATACCTTCTGCTCTTCAGTCGCCATCGAAGAGCATACCACTGGAGGTCAAAATGTTAAAAAACGGAATAGTTCATTCAAAGTTACCCAACCGCCGTGTCCATATGGCAAACGAGCGCACCTATCTCGCCTGGGTAAGAACAGCTATTGGGATAATTGCCTTCGGCTTTGCAATCGAAAGATTCTCGTTTATTGACGTCCAACAATCCGCCCATTGGGCAGCTTTGTTACTTGTGGCCTTCGGAGTAATAATTCAGGTATTCGCATTTATAAGATACAGGACTATTGAAAAGAGTCTTGATGAAGGGAGGTACAAGTCTAACCTGTTTCTTACGGCATCTTTGACTTTTTTCGTAATCGTGATGGGAATATTTCTCTTTGTTTTTCTGTTGATTAATTTTTAACCTAAATCGGACGGTGTCTATTTCTGATAGAAACGAATGCAAATTTCTTAATCTTTATCGTACTCCTTATACCCTAAACAAAAAAAATGATACTGAATATCCATTATCTAATAATTTTCAAATTTACGGGGATTACCTGCAACCAGCTCATTATTACCGATTTGGGGAAAAGGAATGCAATCAGATGCAGAACCTTACCATCCTTATTAAAACTAATGATTCTGGCAGGTAAAAAAGGACACTGGGCGAATTAGACTCCACAAGTCGTTGCATGGCAGAATGGCCGTTAGCCCCGACACGAACTGAATTATCGACACTATTACTTTCTATAATATAACGAAAATCCTCTGGACCAGCCAAGTACCGGATGATTCACCAATGCAGAATTCCCACCTGACCTTTTCCAGTCAAATACCAAGCCTATTCCTATCATTACTGGATTATTCCCCACTGCGCCATGTATTCCCAACCATCTCACGATCCGATACTCTTCACCTATTATTAACCGTATAGGCGTTGTATATTCCGGAACTATTTCTATTAAAACTCCTTGAGCACCGAACCGGTTTAACTTTGTATGGATTCCCGCTCTGATAGTTAATGGCGGATCTGCTCCATTAATTCCGCTTTTTTTTATAACATAATGGTCCACAGAAACAGCTAATGACACCAGATTTAAAGGAAACCAGAAACTGCTTCCAATTTCTCCTATTGTTCGTACTCGTCCTGAATTATCTCTTAATCCGGTTCTGTAGGCACTGACTTCTATACTTATATCAAAAAGTGAAAAAACCGATTTGCCGGCTGAAACAAAAACCGATTGCTCATAATAAACCCTGAAAGCATCAAGTTGTGTAAATGAGAGTTTAAAATTCATGAAAGACGCACAATACCAACCACCACCAATAACTCTGTATATGGATCTATCCCTGTAATTTCCCGTCTTGCCATAAAATGAAACTACACCTGCAGACAAGCCCCATTTAGATCTTTTATCAACATATGCAGCAGGAACCCAAGGCTGTTGACCGGCTATTCCTCTTTTCCATACAATTGTACCTAAATTACCCATTGAATAACCACCAGGAAAAGGATCTCCAAGAGCTGCCATGCTTTGAAAAGCCAATGTTAATACGATCAATACAAAAAAAGCTACCTCCATAAAACACCCTTTTTCAAAAGCTTCATTGTACCTTTGGGATACTTTAGCTCTGCTGCAACAAATATGGGCCCATTTATCACAGGTTTACCGTTACGTTCTTTACCATTCCATAAAAATACTCCTTGCTTTATATCATTAACTTCATACACCATTCTTCCATTAAATGAGAATATCGCAAGTGAAACAATTGAATAAGAGAGTGGCAATTTTAGTGATATCTGAAGATAATCATCTTTTCCATCATTATCTGGAGTAAATGGAACCGGTCCAATATCAAAAAACGGTTTATCCACTAATCTGTAAAATTGCGCACCATTTGGCATACCAGGACTGGTTATCAATGCCGGTTCCCATAATAGAGAATCGCAACCGGATTCCAGAAACTTAATTCTTTCAAGGGATCCACTCGGCCAGGAATTAAACCATTTTTTATTGTAACAAATAATATCTATTAAAACAGACTGAGGGTTTAAAAGCATTATCGTATCAGAAGTATTATTAAGTGTATGCCACACAAATGGTTCAATCGCCGAATTAAGTCCCAAATACCTGGCATTCAAAGATTTTGTGTTTTTTGTAATCACTACATACTGGCTCGATTCAAGATAAAAATCCCTGCCAATAATCTCAATCGTATCCTCACTGTTACCTAACATCCAGTTTTTAAGATTAATACTCTTTGAAGATTGATTAAACAATTCAATCCATTCAGGCTCATTTTGAGTTGCTTTTGGGAAAATTTCTGATATTACAATTGATGCAGCCGGGCTCCAGACAGATGAGATATCAATATACCACCGATTCGTGTCAATCGTAAGATAATAGTCAACATTGTCAAGAGGAAGATCAAATTCAAGTACCCCTTTTTGATTCCCGAATCTCATAATCCCTTTATCTACAATATGAGTTTCCAAACCGGAAACCGATTCAAGACACCATGGAACTGATAATCCTGCATTATCATTAACACGTAAACACAATACCGAACATGGCAAAGCCTGCTGGTTATTGATATCTACTGAGCAGAATTTCCACTGTGCAATAAGTCCATTGTTCAATTCATCAAATTTTCCAGGGGAGAGCGTATCTATTTTGTAAGAGAAATGAACAGAATCAAAAAGAAACATATATGGAGTAACTGAAAAGCCTTCTCTGTTTTTGGAATTTGATAACGATATTTTTCCCGGTACAGGATTATCCAAATACACCGGTCCATCTGATGCGTTTGCAATGATTTCTAAAACATTTTTCTTGTCACCACGATACAATACGATACCATCATCCACAGCAAGTCCGTTTCCCAGATCTCTGTCATCGACTCTCAACAAAACAGTACCTTTTTCGATAGAAAAAGGGGGTGCATGGTTTTCCTGTACAGCCTTTGAATAATCGGGATCAAGAATTAGTGCCGTTTGACCAGGGAGCAAAAAGTCCTGCGAGTAAAAGCACTCTTGATGCGAAAAGATCACATTATCCCACATAATTAACGAATCAGTATCAACACCATCGGTAATTAAAAGATTTTTCAGTGAAAATGTATCGCAACCAAGATTTGTTATTTCAATAAATTCATGACTTGCACCACCTCCGAGAGCAGTTTCTGAACCAGGAGGATCACGGTAAATTTCTGTGATTATCACATTCTGAGTATAACCAGTTATTGATAATAAAAAAATTATCAGACTATAAACCCTGTAATTAAGAGACTGGATCTGAAAACAGAAAAACTGATTCAAAACCGCTCCACTTTAATATGTGTCGAGAAAATCAACATGAAGCTATAGAAGAAAACTAATTAAAAAATATATTTATTATCCGGTTAAATCAAACCGGAAATCTAAATTTTAACTGAGAATACTCCATCATCCTTAAGTGAATGAATACAAATACCAGTCGACTCGAAATCAATTTACAAAATCATCCGCCTTCAAACGGTGATTTTTTAACCATATAAAAATCGTTTAAACTCTTCGGTTTCAGCCAGAGGATATTCTTATTCATTTGTTGCTCAGACGACCGCAGGAAAACGATTCCGCTCCGATGGCAGGTGAAGTATT
>DATGNN010000239.1:0-5350 GCA_035306725.1 Chitinispirillaceae bacterium
GGGAGATATTCCAGTTGGTTTGCCCTGAGTTCAAGTGTTTCAAGATTCCGAAGATTTCCAAGTGATTCCGGAAGACGTTTGAGTTTGTTGCCTACAAGTTCGATCATTACAAGTGCAGTGCAGTTTCCGATCTCTTCTGAAATATGATCTATTTTATTAAAATTGAGAAGCAGACGCTTAATTTCTGGTAGTCTCCCTATTGCGTCGGGAATAACACGAATAGAATCGTTATTGAGATTAATGGAAAAAACATTTTTTTTATCAATGGTTCGAGAAATAGGTCTTGCAAGTTTTGGATTTTTACCGTTTGCAATTAAAATCTCCTCAACCGCTTTGAGCTGTTGTTTAAACTCGCTTTGGCATCCTGCAAGGAAACAGACTGAAAGCAGAAAAATCGATATGGTTTTCATTATATTTCCTTTTCCAAACATATAATCATTATCTGAATTCTTGTTCAAAATAATATATGTGATATTTGCCTGTGTAATACTGCATTCGTTTAGTCTGCAATATAAATGGTTATTACATTAATAAATTCAGACATAAAAGGAAATCATGAAAGTAGCTAATTAAAGTATCTACCTGTACATGCAAGGTAAAATTGAGAGTAAGATCCAAGTAAAAAAAGGCAATTAAAAAATCTATTTAATAGTGGCTATTCACAGTTTACCACACGCCCCCAGACAGAAAGTTACAAAGCTGCAATACGCTATCGCGGGGGACGTGTCCGCTCGGTAGAACATGAAAATCTTTTTATAATGATTGTTCATAGTTTCCATGATGTAGAATGAATTAAGACCATGTAGACTAAAGATAAGATATTTAAAGAGACATGATATGAATTTGGTAAGGCATGCGCCCTTTATTAGCAACTGCTACGCTTGCGGTTGAGTACGTCAGAATGCTTGCAGTGTTGCCTTCGAAAATTGAGTGCCGGCAACGACTTATTAAATTAGAGATTAAGCCAGTCAATATAGTATTACTCTTAATTTCACCATTCATAATTCATAATTAAGATACAGTTTACCACCGCGGGGGTTGTGTCCGCTCGGCGATACAGATTATATTAATGCTCTTTAATATCACTGATGTATCATTTTTATTGAACTTGCCTGTTTTTGATAATAGCAGCATTTCAGGTCTTTTCACGTATACTTTATAAGGTAGCTCTTTATATTTATAAGGATAATTTCTGTCCTTTGCAATTAAAATTATCTCAACCATTTTGAGCTGCAGTTTAAATTTGCTTTGGCATCCTGCAAGGAAAAAACATATAGCATAGTGTAATAAATGTAACCAAAGTATCATCAGAGTTGAGAAAATACAGTAGCAAAAATATCATTAAATTTTGCATCCAGGATAGAATTTTATATTATTTTGCATAAAGAAAATCTAAATTAAAAATATGAATTCAAAATACAGACAAATTGTAACAATAATACTAATTTCATTAATTAATTTTCTCTTCTCGTTTAAATACATAAGCAGAACCGGAAAATTTTCAATAACAGTTTTTGGTATTCTGATATTTACAATTATACCTGTGATGATTTTGCTGGTGTATAATAATAATCAGAAAATACCTGAAAAGATAAAATCATTACTCAATTCCCGTTATCTTGTCTGGTATTTAATTTCGATTTTAACGATATTTAGTGTAGCTTTTTTTATAATTTACCCTCAAAATCGTTTAAATCTCGACAGATATGAGATGATCAATCTTTTTTGGGATAACCTTTTTTCAAAGAAATGCCCTTATTGTCCGCGTAGTGAAGTAACCAATATTCCTGGACCTTTTCCTTTTTATTTTGTTGTTGCGTTTCCTTTTTATTTGATCAACGAAATCGGGTTTTTATCGTTGGCAGGTGTAATAGCTTTTATTCTGATTACAAGATTTAGTAAAACCCGCTCAGTATTGGACTCAAATTTTATTATACTGATACTGCTTTCCAGCCCTGCTGTAATTTATGAGATTCTTGGACGCAGTACAATTTTTCTTAATTCGGTTCTGATTCTTTATTTGTTATTATTTGTTCAGAAAATCAGACTTGAAAACATGAAGATCATAATTGTAACCGGGCTTTTTACCGGATTAATTCTATCCACAAGATCGTTTGCATCACTTTTTATATTGTTGATTTTCGTATACAAATACAAGATGGGTTTTATTAACAGGAAAACAGTAATAACAGGACTATTTGCTATGGTGGCTCTTGCAATGACATTTATTCCTGTAGTAGCTTTATGCAAAGATGATTTTATCTCTTATAATCCTGTTACGGTACAATTTACACTCGTCCCTGTTTCGTATGCTGCTGCTGTATGCATTGCAGCCCTGGCAGGTGTTCTTTTTGTGAACAGGTTCAGCACATTTTGCTGGTTTACAGGGCTTGTTTGTATATTGCTGTTTGTTGGTCACATGTATTACTGGAATAAAAGAGGCCTGATTGATGCTATTGTTAATAATTCAATTGATGTTGCTTATGTTTCAATGGCCATTCCGTTTTTACTTTACAGTTTATTTCAAAAAGAGATCTGGACTAAAAATACAGCACTGCCCTGTTAAAGAGTCTTTACTATATGATTAATAATAAAAAAATAATAGTAGTACTGCCTGCTTATAATGCTGAACATACTTTGGAAAAAACATTTTCAGAAATACCTTTTGATATTGTTGATGATGTGGTTCTTGTTGATGATGCAAGTTGTGATAGAACAATTGAAACAGCTAAAAAATTAAAAATTAACCATATCCTGGAACATAAAACAAATATCGGATATGGTGGAAATCAGAAAACATGTTATAACAAGGCGTTATCTCTGGGTGCAGATATAATTATCATGCTTCATCCGGATTACCAGTATACACCTAAATTGATTACTGCTATGGCCAGTCTGATATCAAACGGTCTCTATCATATTGTATTTGGTTCCAGGATTTTAGGAAAAAGTGCTGTTAAAAATGGAATGCCAATATACAAGTACATTGCTAACAGGTTGCTTACTTTTACACAAAATATTCTTTTAGGTCAAAAATTGTCGGAATACCATACCGGTTATAGGGCTTATTCCAGAGAAGTTCTGGAGAAAATCGATTATAACAGGAATTCTGATGGTTTTGTTTTTGATAATGAGATAATAGCTCAGATTTTTAAAAAAGGATACGAAATTGCAGAAATAACATGTCCTGCAAAATACTTTAAAGATGCATCTTCAATCAATTTTGTAAACAGCATAAAATACGGATTAGGTGTTCTCAGAGTTTCGATTTTTTACTTTTTCCACAGAGTCGGGACCGGTAAACTATTTTGATAATTATTTATTTTGGCAAAAAATGCTGGTTGTTTTTCACTGAAAAAAACAACTCGTTAATTTACACAGGATTCAATTGTCAGATTCAGCAAGTAAATCTGCCGCATCTTTTTCAATGTTTGACTCAATAATTCTGTAACTTGTCATGTTTAATGCCCTGGTGGCAATTTTCTTTAATCCGCTGTTTCTTTTAAGTTTTCTACCAAGATTATAAAAAGGAAGTTTTTCTACGACAGATCGCAGGATACTCTTTTTTGCGAATGCTACACCCAAAATTTTAAATGAAGAGAAATTATTTTGCAAAACAGTTTTGAATCTTTTATAATCCATTTCATTAACATGAAAAGGATTTTCACTTTCTTTTCCGTTACTTATATCAGAATTGGGAGTGGTTATAAATATTTTGCCGCCCGGTTTCACAATCCTTTTGATCTGTTCAAGAAAACTGTTAATAATTTAGACACCTTATGGATTATCTCTGATAAAAATTGCTGTAATATCTGCACTGTATACGTTAATCAATTCTTTGCTACAGTTAGCACAATCAGATATCCATAAAGTAAGGTTTGCTGTTTTTTTCTCGTCAGCAGTAAAGTGTAAACGTTTTGTTTGAGTCCATACATAAGGTAAACCTACTGTTTTTTCTGACCAGTGAATTCCATATGAAGTTTCTTTAGTACTAGTACCTTTTTGTATACTTCCTAACAAAGCCCAATAGTGTGTAGAATCGGTATTTTTGTGAAGAGCAGCTACATTAGCAGATGCTGTTACAACCATATATCCACTTACAGAGTCATCGATAGTCACAGATAAATAGCTTTGTGGAGAAATATTTGATATGGTAACAGAGCCTCTTTTAAGTGTATTCGATGCAGTTTTGATTATCCCGTTAAGTGATGCTAAAGAATTCCTGTGAGATTTGATTGTATCATTTAAACCGCTTATATCTGAAATACTGTGAGAATGGGATTTGTCTGCTTTGTTATTAACAAGATTTCTGTGTGCAGCAAGCGAATCTTTAAGGCCACTTACACTATCAATCGCAACTTTTGTAACACCTTTTTCATCAGGAGCCCAGCCAGGTCCACTGCTATCCATTTTCCAGACATGCCCGGTACTCCCGCTCTTCCACTCTATGCTGTCACTATGTGTGCTGTAGTGTGATGGCTTATCCGGGATACTGTCCCATTTTACAGGGTAACTGTCAGGTTTAGAGTCTATTTTGGCCCAGTCTATAGACTCAATATGTTTATCCTTTATTGCACCGTCTTTTACTTTGTCACTTGTTACAATACCATCAGGGATATTTTTTGTAGAATCTGAAATACCTGCAACTCTGGCTGAGTCAGATGAAGATTCTCCTGTATTATCAATTCCATCAGCAAACCCCTCTGGAATTCCCTTGATCTTGTCCCAGCTTACAGAATCAATTTTTTCATCTGTAACAGCTTTTTCAGAAATATGAATTGACTTGATACTTGAATTCTTAATCTTTTCTGATGAAATTGAGCTGTCTGCAACAGTTTTACTTGAATCAGCTACTTTTACGTCTGAACTGATTCCAGTCAACCCGCTTCCATCACCTTCAAACTTTTCAGCCTTTACTGTTCCGTTTACTTCAAGATTACCGTTTTGAACCTTTATTTCACCTTCTTCACCAGGAGTTTCTATAAAGAAGTGCCCGTTATCTTTATCTCCGGTCCATCCTATCCTTGAAGCAGGTGCATTTCCTGTGGTATCATAAAACTCAATTGCAGATTTAGATTGAGAATAAATTGTGGTAAAACATACAAAAACTGAAAGCAAAACAGATGCGTATCGTTTCATTTCGGACTCCTTATATAGTAATTTTTCTCTTATTATTTACTGGATAACAAATCGAACCTTACCAGAAATCTTCACTGTCCCGTTTTCATACAATCCAGGCTCCGGACAAAGAAGTTTTGGACGTTGTGCACCAGCCGACACCTCTTTTATTGTGCTGTTAAGATAGCCATTCTCAATCGGGTAACACTCTGTACTTGCCTGTGGCCAGAAG
>DATGNN010000240.1:0-8837 GCA_035306725.1 Chitinispirillaceae bacterium
CCATCACGAACCGAATAGGGGAGATCAAGATTGTGAGATTGCTGAAGAAAACCGACACACATCTCCAGAATCTCTTCAGAAGAAAATGGTATGTTGTAGGAGAGAATCTTGAGCTCATCCTGCCGTTTGGGAAAAGGAATCTGAATACCTGGCTGAAGACGTGACATAATATAATCCGGTATTTCAAATGTAGAGGAATCCTCGTTCATTGTAACTGCCGCCCTGAACTCCTTATGCGCGGTAATTGTTATACCTGCAACAACAGATTCAACAGATCTTCGGTTATCAAAGAGAGACGCCAGTGAAGCCCATGATTTTTCGGACATCCTGTTCCCTTCGTCAAGAACCACTATGCCGCCAGTAATCACAGCAGTCAGCAATGGGCTGGCATGATACGAAATTTTTCCGCTTTGCGACAGTACCGGTGTCACCAGAAGATCTTCAGGACGGGTATCAGAAGTACACTGCATTATATATACATCCTGTTTTCTCTTCTGCGCTGCAGCAATGGCAAGTGTTGTTTTGCCAATTCCGGGATGACCAATAATACGTGGGGTAAGCGCCAGATCGGACTCGGAAATAACAAGCCAGCAGGCAAGAAGCTGCCGTAAAGGCTCTTGTTGCCCAATCCATTTCACCTGTGATTTGAGAGGATGGGAGAGCTGAAGTTCAACATTATCGACAGTAGTAGTTTTCATAAAAATCCTTAAACTGTGCCGAATCGGGTTAAAAAACGATAAACCAATACGGATAGGCGTTTAAATAATTAAAAAGGAGAATTTTGGTGTAAAAGAAAAATACATAATGGATTTTAAGCATACTGCTAATTTTGGGAAAAGATGTCAGTAACTTTTGGAGACCTGTTTTCGACTTTTATTGAATTCAGCAGGAAAAAACAACCAAAATGAACAAAATGGCACACCACACCTCTCGTTCCGGTGGCAATTCCTTACAGTTTATTATTCAAGATTAAAGATATCATGTACGCCGTGCGCATACGACCCCCGCGATAATGCAGTGCAGCTCTGTAACTTTGTGTCTGGGGGCGTATGGAAAGCAGTGTCTCGTCCCAACAGAATTAGTTAAACATAATTGATTGTGGCTCAGTATTTAATATTGTCCAGGTAAATATGAACAGGATAACCTTTACCTGAACGGATCTCAAATTCCATCTCTTTACTCTGAATGTTTTCGCACTTGAGATTTATACGTTTCCATTCGGGGATGCTAACTTCTTTATATCGTGCCGATTTTGATTTTGTAAATTCTGGACCATTGTAATAAACCCACTTTTTTCCGGTTTCCCTTGTTCGGAAAGAGATCTTGCCTTTTCCAAGAAAATCAAATGAGATATTACTGACACCTGTTTTTTTTAGTTGAAAAACCTTGCGGGCAATGGTTATGTTTGATGAAACCGGTTCCTGTCTGATAGCAAGACAGTATTTGCCTTCAGAGGGGTTAACCGTATCCCTTCGAATCTCCACACTGTTATTACATGCAACCAGACCTTCATCTGTTAACTCGAAATCGATTATACCGCTGGAATTCTGTAATGATGACACAGGATAGTGGGGTTGACCCCCACAGGTATCAGGAGTAAACTTACCGGTTTTAAAGCGGGCAAGAATCGGAAGATGGTCAGAATAACCGTTCCCGACATGTCTCTTCCCATTTTTCTGCCATCTGAATTCCCAGCGAAACGGCCTGTTGTGTTTAAGTAATTTTCCATTCCATGTAAAAACTTCAAAGCTGTTGTCACAGTAAGAGATACCGGTAGAATCATACATGGAACAGGGGAGAAGAATATTATCAGGAGTTTGTCTGTTTCCTTTGTAGAAATGACTCATGCGTTCATAATACGGTAATTCGAGCCACAGATTATAATGAAAAACACCTGAAAAACAATGAAAATCCTTTTCTGTAAATGGTAATGGTTTAGCTGTTTTTTGAGGATTCAGTGTTTTAAGTATATGATTGATACCGGTTATACCATCAGTATTATCCATACCCATTGTTCTGAACTTGATATTTTCATCATAATCACTGTTAAGATCACCAATGATTATATAATCCGTTCCTGATGGCAGTTGCTGTATTCGTGATAACAATATTTTTGCTGTTTCGAGTCTCCAGGATTCTGGATGATGCTTTGATGGCCAGTGATTGACAAAAAGTTTCAGGACTGTTGTATCTATTGTTATGTCTGCTTCAAGTATGTTTCTGGAAACTGCTTTATCGGATAATTTGACAGGAAAGGTCCTGACCTCTTTTACAGGAAATTTAGAAATAACCGCAGGACATGTTACAGTAGTAAACGGAGTATCAGCTATGGCACTGTGTGGATAGTTGATATTATTATCTTTCAATTTTACAATCAGGTCAGATAACGCGTTTTTGTTTTCAATTTCACAAAGTGTTACTATATGTGCATCAGCGGCTGAAATAACATCTGCAATATTGGCAAGTTTCTGCTCCTGCATAGTACTGTCCCAGTTCGAAAAACCGACTTTATACTCCTGATACTCTGTTCCGTCCAGGTTCAGATCGAAAAGATTCTCCACATTGTAAAAAGCAACAACAAAGGTGTCAGGAACAGCTTCAGCATGGCTGTTGTTAAAATGTGTTTCGGAAGACGATCCACTTTGAACACAAAAAACAGATAATGCAGAAACACATGAGAGCAAACTTAATAAAACTGGTTTCATAGTCAATTTTTCTGATTTGGATTTTTTTTTAAAATCGTATTTTAAAAGTTTGGTTTCGAGTATGTCAAAAAATTAAAAGCTCATATAAGGATAAAGTATCTTCTCTGTATTGGAACATCCGTAATATAAAGAAAACATTAAAAATGAAAAACAGTTCTTTGCAGACATCAAAAAAATGATTAATAACAGTAATGTCCGATAAACATGAACAGGTTGCAATCAGGAGTGCTTTGGAAGCAATGCAGGGATGTCCTCATAGAGCGTTTCGCAAATTCGTGCTATAAATGCACCTGATCGCAGTTGCTTTATGCAATATAAAATCGATCGTACCCTGCTGAATTAAAATGAAATTACAACATGTATGAACTATTAAAATCAGGATAAGAGAAAAAATCTTGAATCAAGAGCTATATTCATGAAGTCTTGATCAGAATTTTCTGGTTAAGACTTCAATAAAATATCTGGTTTAAAATAGAAATCAAAGAAAAAAAATATAAAAGAAAAATGAAAAAAGGACGGCGAAAACAGCTATCATGCCAATTACAACAGGATTACGATACCAGGTCTGAATAAAATTAAGAAACCTGTAATGTTTTGCCCTTTTTTTTGTAATATGGTAGATTTTTTTCTGAAGAGATAACGGAATATCCTCATCTTCTATAGAAGAAATATCATTGCAAATCGTACGGATATCTTCAACAAATTCACTGCAGGACCCGCACTGAAAAAGGTGTTCTGAAATTACTTCATCTCTTTCAAGCAATGCACAGCTGATCAGTGAATCTTCTGGTGGATGATTCAAATAATCTTGTGTTTTCATATTTCCTTCTTTTCCAGGCAATTGCGTAGCTTTTTTAATGCCCTGAAGGCTTTAACGCGTACCTGACTTTCATTTAATGAAAGTATGTCTGCAATCTCCTTATAAGTATATCCGATTTTTATGTGCAAATACAATATGCTCTGTTCTTTTTCCTCAAGATTTTCTAATTCATGCCAGGTAAAACTCGCATCAGGATCTATGGCCGGACTATAATACTCTTGCCTGAATCTGGTACAGGTACGTGAAATACGGGCTGTTTTCCTGAAATAATCAAGACTGGCATTCCGTGCAATAGCAAAGAGCCATTTCTGCTGCTCGTCACTATTTGATGGCGCTCTGTCACAATTCCAAACCTTGATGAAAACATTTTGAAGGATGTCATCACTCGCAGACCGGTTTTGAGTCAGCCACAATATGAAATTGTATAATTTGCGACCAAAATCATTATAAAGTGCTTTAAATTCCCGTTCTTTCACAACTGCCTTATTCAAGATTATTTAAAAACAAATTTTTTGACTCTGATAATGAAACGCTGTTATCAAAAAGATTGTTACATTTATGGGAAAACTCTTTTAAGAGTGGCCAGAACCTGTTTTTCAGAAATATCTGCTGAAACCTTAGAAAATCCCGGATCAGCCGGCAGTACAAATCTCAATTTTCCAGACAGAACTTTCTTGTCTTTGTACATAAAAGCGAGAATTTTTCCATGATCCACTTTCTGTGGTAATTTCGGTAAAGGCATACGGGATAGAAGATTCTCGAAAAGGGAAAAATCGACGGATGAAACTGTACCGGCCAGTTTACCCATTTCGTATGCACAATGGATCCCCCATAATACAGCTTCACCGTGCATTACAGATTCGAAATTAAAATACTTTTCGATACTATGTGCAAATGTATGACCGAAATTAAGTAAGGCACGTAAACCTGATGTCTCATGTTCATCCTGCTCCACGATCTTTGCTTTTATCGAAACACTCCGATATATTCCTTCAAGAAGCTTGTCCCTTTCCTTTGCAACCATTGCATCATGACTGGCGTATACAAAATCAAACATGTCACGACCGCCTATGAGAGCATATTTGAAAAGCTCTGCATAACCACTCAAAAAATCACGGTTTGATAATGTGTCCAGAAATCCGGTATCAATAATTACCAGTTCAGGTTGATGAAATGCACCTATAAGATTTTTTCCTGAAGCGTGATCAACTCCGGTTTTACCCCCGACACTCGAATCTACCATGGCAAGAAGCGTTGTTGGTACCTGAATATAACCTGTCCCTCTGAGAAACGTTGCAGCTGCAAATCCGGTCATATCACCAACAACTCCACCTCCCAAAGCGATAATTTTACTTGATCGATCCAGACCAGAATCAAGAAGAAAATCGAGAATCCCATTCCAGGTTTCAATCGTTTTATATACTTCACCATCAGGTACAGCATGTATCGGGCAGTCAAGTTCTGAACTCCAGGAGTTAATAAGCTCCTTGTAGAGTTCTGCTATACTGGTATTTGTGACAATAGCAAAACTTGTGTCCGGGAAAGCGGATTTAACAAAATTCGCAAATCGAAACCGTAATCCATGCTCAATATTGATATCGTATGAACGCTCTTTTAAATTGACTGTAATTTTCATTATGATCCAATAATTTCTATATTTGCTCCAATAGCTCCAAAATCTTCAACAAAACCCGGATAAGTTACCTGTGCAGCTTCAGCTGTGTCAATTACAGTTTCTCCCTCTGCAACCATGCCTGCCAAAGCAAGAGCCATTACTACCCTGTGGTCATGATGCCCGTGGACATTCGCACCATGAAGTTTACTCTGGCGAATCAGAAGTCCGTTATCAGTTTCATGAATATCTGCCCCCATTCTTGACAGTTCTTTTTGCATAACAGAAATCCGGTCGGTTTCTTTTATCCGGGCATGTCCGATATTTATGATACGGGTTTCACCCTGTGAACAACAAGCCAGAACAGATACTGCCGGGAGGGCATCAGGCATACTGTTAAGATCAATCACATTGCCCTTTAATTGCCTGTTTCCGGAAACATCTACACCATCAGGTTCCTTTTCGATTTTGGCTCCTGAAATTTCAAGAATTTCAAACACTCCCTTGTCACCCTGCGGGTCTGTAAAGTCAAGTCCTTTCAGTTTGACAGATGAACTGTTTGTAACGGCTGCGCCAACTGCTGCAAATGTTGCAGATGAAAAATCGGATGGAACTGCCATGTCAAAAGGCTTGTAACACTGATTCGCACGAACATAAAATCGGCTGTAACCGGAAGAACACTCATAATCTATACACTGTTTGTCTAACCACCAGAGTGTAAGTTCGATATACGGTTTTTCATGAAGATTATAAACTGTAAGCTCAGAGTCTGCTCCTCTGATAAGTGGACAGGTGAGTAAAAGACTCGATACGTATTGTGATGAAATCCCGTTTATGCTGGTCTTTCCACCACGTAACGGACCCTGAATCGTAAATGGCAAATCTGACTGCTTATTATCGGTTGTATATTTAGCTCCCAGATTTTCCAGTGATCCAAGAATTGTACGAAACGGACGCGACCGTAATGAATCGTCACCGTCAAATCTTCTCATTCTTGTACCAAGCGCAGCAGCTGATGCAAAAAGATTTGTTCCGGTTCCTGAATTTCCCATATAAAAAAAATCATCACCGGCATCAAAATTGTTCCCTATACCAGTGATAATCAGGTCATCTTTATTCAATTCTGTTTGCGCACCCAGTGCCTTCGCTGCTTCAAGCGCCGAGCCCCCATCACCCTTAAGAAGTGGTTTGTGTATGACAGATCTGCCTTGGGCAAGTGATGCTATCAGCAATGCCCTTATCGTATGGGATTTTGACGGAGGTATCGTAATCGATCCGGATAAACGGGATGACTGAACTTTCCATTTCATATCAAGCTCCAACTATCTGATCATCTCTGATAAAGTATCAATATCATATATCTCCTCGGGAACATCAATACCAGTCCAGAGTTTAAACGAACTCAATCCCTGGTACAAAAGCATCCGTAAACCATTTTGCGTTTTGCATCCCGCCCGCCTTGCTTCAGCAAGAAACCGGGTTTCTACCGGGTTGTAAATCACATCAAAAACAGTCATGCGATTGTGAAAATAATCAGCCGCAAGAGGAGTTTTTTCTGTATCAGGATACATCCCTGCACTTGTACAGTTAACAAGAAGATTGCAGTTGTTGAGTGTGTTTTTCAGTTTTGAATCTTTCAGAGAACAGTAGTCAACCAGACGACCGGTGATTGTTGAAATATGTGAAGCAAGTGATGAAATACGATCCGGGTTCCTTCCGCAAATTACAAGAGAACTTATTTTGTTTTCGAGGGACAATGCTATTCCTAAAGTACGGGCTGTTCCCCCATTGCCAAGTATTACTACATTACTGCCTTCCAGATCATGACCCATCCAGGATAATGCTCTGTAAAACCCTTGGGGATCAGTTGTGGTACCACAGAGCCTGTTATCTTTGAAATACAGCGTGTTAACAGTTCCGGTATGTTGCGAAAGATGTGAAAGCTCATCACAGTAATAAATAGCAGAGCTTTTATGCGGAATAGTCACATTCGCACCTGCAAAAGAACATGCCCGCATGGTATGTATAACCGAATGAAGTAACGACGGATGTACTGACAACGGAATGTAAACAAAAGGAAGGTCAAGATGCCTGAATGCATGATTATGTATCTGTGGAGACAAGGAATGCTTTACTGGATTACCAACAAGGCAGACAACCCTTGTATTGCCATTAATAAATGAATCAATTTTCATATTATCTGATCGCTTAAAAAGGCCTTAACACGATTTCTTCCACTGTTTTTGGCTCTGTACAAAGCAACATCCGCTTCTTCCAGCATATCCTGTGGTGAAGTAACATCATCACGGTATGAAGTTACTCCCAGCGATGCACAAAGACGTCCGCACGGCAGAGACTGTTCGTTTACAAATCTATAATCAAAAAGTGCCTGTTTAATGTTTTCAGCCGTTTTAAGCGCCAGATTCAGTGGTTGAGACTGCAATAAAACCGTAAATTCTTCTCCACCATACCTGCAGACCGTATCATCTTTACTGCAGACTGCATGAAGAATGCGGACCACTTCTATAAGCGCAATATCACCCTGAATATGTCCATTCAGATCGTTATAAATTTTAAAATGGTCCAGATCAAGCATGATCAATGAAAAAATTTTACCGGTTGTCCTCGCATTAAGAAACAACCTCCTGAATTCATCTTCAAAAAAATGACGATTGTATGCTTTGGTCAGATCATCAGTTATTGCCCTGCTGGCAGTATCAAGGTACTCATGAGTGCTTATTATTTTCGGATTAGTAACCTTTTTTTTGATATTTGTATAATAATCCAGGGTGGCAACATGTATTCCGACGTTGCGACCAAGCTTCTCACTTAAAAGATACTTGTGTTTTAAAACTTCCTTCCAGTCCCGTTTCGCTTCATCTTCAGGTAATCTGATCTGAATAAGAGCCAATATCAGATCCCGGTAATATGTTCCCGGCTTTTTACCAATAGAATCAAGAAGATATTCATCATCCTGAATATGATCAACAATATCACCGCTGACTATCTCTATTACCCGACGGGCTGTGAGATTTTTCAGGTTATCTATGTCTTCAATATTAAGATTCAAATCTTCAAGTTCATCAAGATTCGCTTCTTCATTTATGTTGGGATTTTCCATATCAGATTCCATTTATAGTAAATCTAACCATTTGATTCAATATTAGTACGAATTCATTCAGGAAATCTGCATTTTTACTATTATAATGAAAATAGTTTCTGAATTTATGCAATTTTTAAAAAATCTTTGATTTCATTTGATGCAAAATTTATAATTACTGTAATGGATACAGTATTGCTAAAAGATGTTATGCCCCGATTGGGTAAAATACTTAAAACTTACAGAGAGAAAACCGGCAGGAATCAGAGTGATATCGCACAAAAAGCCGGTATCTCGGTGAGTATGCTCAGTCAGATAGAAAGGGGAAATGTTTCTCCATCAATAGAAACGCTGATTTTGGTTTGCAATGTTCTGGGCATTGAAACAGCAGATATTTTCCGGCTGTTATCATGTAATCAGAGTGTCAGAATACACCATAGCGGAGAACGACTAACGTTACGAAATAATGGAATCTGTTACGAGCAGCTTATGACCAGTGTACAGGGGGCACATCAGGCAGAAATGTTTCTTCTTGAAGTCGAACCAGGTTTTGAAACTACAATGAGTAATGATGGGCATGAAGGGATAGAGATCGGGTTT
>DATGNN010000241.1:0-3409 GCA_035306725.1 Chitinispirillaceae bacterium
AAAAACCTGTCATAGTTAAAATCGCCTGCACGTTTTTCCATTCGTGCCGACACTTTTTCAATCCAGATAAAGATCTGAAATATTACTTACTATGTCAGTTTTTTCTTTATAGCTTGTATACCAGTCAAAATAGATCTTCTGTTTTATTTGCTGTTTAAGATTTTCTTCAATTCTTTTAACATCAGGAGAATCCCACACAACTGGATCTACACTGTTTTTCCAGACAGTCTTAACAATATAAAAATCGCCACTGTATTCAATAATACCGGATATTTTACCTTCAGGAATTGATGCAGCAGCAATGGCGATTTTTGAGTTATATCCAATACCAGGAATGTAACTTGAAATCGCGGTAGAATCAACTTTTCCGTAAACATATACCGAATCATCATCCTTCGAATCCGCTTTTAATGAATCCTGATCTACTATCTCAGCCACATTTTCTTCGGTCCCCTGTCCATCCGTTTTTTTCATGGAATTTAGCATATCAACCAGTGATGATTTCTGATCTGATTTCTTCAATAAACTTTTTGCAAACTTTTGAGCATCAGATTTTTTTAGTGTATCCTGAAGTCCTTTGATAATACGCGGCCGAACAACATCTAAAGGCATTGTTCCCTTTTCTATTGTGCGTTTGACAGAAAGCAGATAAAAACCATCAGTATTTTCAAGTCTTTCAGAAATATTATCTTTATCTTCACTAAATGAGAACTGTCCTGCACCAGTAAGATATCCTATACCAGGTAACGGATCTCCTTTTTTGAAGAAATCAGTTGAATCGAACTCAATTCCTTCTTTCCCTTTTACAGCTTTTATCAATCCGTTTTTCAGGATTTCATCTCTTAAACTATCACACTTTTCTGAAAGCATATCAAGAGTTTCAATTGTAGGAGAAATTTTCCTCAGTATGTGACGAGCCTTAACCTTAATTTCGCCATTTTCCTCTTTTTTGTCTTCAACCAATATTACATGATATCCGAACTGAGTTTTTACCGGTTCTGAAATCCCACCGGTATCCATTGAGAACGCAACAGAATCAAACTCCGGAACCATCCTTCCCCTGGAAAACCACCCCAGATCACCTCCACTGGCAGCACTTCCCGGATCATCCGATTCAAATTTTGCTTCTTCCCCAAATGCTTCAGCCAAGGGTAATTCTGAAGACTTGATACGCTGTGTCAGTTCGATCAATTCCTGTTTGTATATTTGACGATCCCTTTCAGTAACTTTTTTAGGAATTTTAACATAATAAACCTGAACCTGTTCCTCATTGGTTTTGAATGAATCCTGATTTGCTTTATAATATTCATTAATCATCTGATCTGTAATTTCAGATGAATCAGCCTGAAATTTGTCTGATTTAACCTGTATATATTCAAAAGAAACTTTCTGATTATCAAGAAAATACTGATGTTCAATTTCGGACCTGCTTGGAAATGCACCGGCAGTTAATAAATTTTCGAGTTTTTGAACAGGGATAATCATCTCTCTTGTGTATTGCTCAATATTAACCAGCCAGGGATAATAATCATAATTATCGGGGTTATTTAAAAATTCCACATATTTAGAAGTGTCAAAAACGCCATCAGTTAAAAATACAGAAGCTGTATCTATACCTGGCATAGGGTTTCTTTTAATGTATTCAAAAACCTCTTCAGCTGAAGCACCGATTTTCATCTGTTTCAAGGCATTCTGCAACAGAATTCTGCTAACTTCTCTTTCCCATACCCGTTGTGGAACCATTCGATACTCATGAGGGGGTATTTCAGAAGCTCCCTGTCCGAGATTCTGTCTTTCCTGTGTAACCTGCTGGTCGAAATAGGATAACGGTATCTCTTTCCCATCAACCTTTCCTGCAGAATTAATCCGTTCCTTTCCGCCAGCGACATTCATCCCCCAGTCCAGAAATATTGTACCTCCAATAAATGTTATAATTATAACTAGCATGATAACGGGAGCTAATTCCCTCATCTTATTGATCATACTCTCTCCCTTAAATGTACAGATATGATATTTATTACTGTTTTGCAGGTTATCTGCATCACCTGAAGCTTACTTGATGTAAACAATATATGGCTGTCTTCCATAATGGCAGACAGCCAGCCATGCGAAAATAACCTTTATATAATCTATTTTTCCAAGTTTTCAGTTTCAACAGCATTTTTTGGCTGAAGTAACTTTTTGTAATTTTTCTCATCCGAAATAATCGAATACGCAACCTTTAACTGCGGATCATCCGCAAGCTTTGACTTATAATACATTTCATGATCCTGACCATATTCCCTGATCAATAGAGCCTCACGAAGATACTTTTTGATTTCATCTTCATTATTCGCGAGTGCACTTCTGCTATCTTTCACAAGGAGTGAATCCAGTTTTTCTGCCATAGATCTTATTTCATTAGCATCTTTATCATTCCAATCAGGCAATTCTGGATAAATCTTAACTTTTTTACCGTCAGAATCCAGCGAATCTTTAATACCTGCACTTAACTTGAATTCATCAAAACGTATCTGAGCCAGGCTGCTATAAGTAAAATTAATTGAATCAAGATATGCATAAAAATCATTCATGATAGTTTCATCAAGTTCGAAATTCCTATCAACTTTCACTTTTCTTTTCTTTAGTTTGGGGTATTCATGGTTTGCAAACTGGAAAAAAGCATCTTTTCCGAAAATTGCACGTACCGGCAAACTTATGTATTGAATATCAACTACAGAATCCGGAATTATACCTCCACTACCAAATACGACCCTGCCGTTTTTCGTTTTATACTCAACAGTATCAATTTTTGTATCTGTATTTTTTGTTCCGTTATTATCCTTATTGTCTGTTTCACTGTCTTCTTCCATCTCCTCTTCATCAGTATTTTCCTGATTGCGGACAGAGTTTTCGGGACGATTAATACAACGACCTGAAGGAGTATAATAAAATGCCGTGGTCAGTTTCAAATGATGTGTTTTGTCTCCCAGCGGTAAAATACTCTGAACAGATCCTTTACCGAAAGTAGTATCACCAACTATTATCCCTCTGTCCCAGTCCTGTATTGCACCGGAAACAATTTCGGATGCACTTGCACTTGCATAATCTACCAGTACAGCCAAAGAAATATTCTCCGGTAATACCGGTTGAGATGCAGAATAAAACTCTTTATTCTGTCCTCTAATTCTCCCACGGGTAGAAACTACCAGAGATTTTCTTGGCAGAAACTTTTCGGCAACCTCAATAGCCTGAGGAAGAAGTCCTCCCGGATTGTGTCTCAAATCAAAAATCAACCCTTTCAAGTCATTTTTAGCCAACTCTTTAATAGCTCTCTCTACCTCAGCCCCTGCTTCCTGAGAGAATGTCTGAAGATGTATATACCCGATTCCATTCTCTAACATTCTATAATAAGGAACTGATTTAATAT
>DATGNN010000242.1:0-5644 GCA_035306725.1 Chitinispirillaceae bacterium
GGTGTTATTGTATCCCTTTGCTGTATCAGGAAAATCTTATTCTTTTCAATGATTACAGTACTGGGGAAAATTCGCATCGTATCAGGAATCAGCTCCTCAAATGACAAGTTTACAACTGTATGGCCATCGTGAATCGAAGCAAGCAGGCGTTCTACTGTTAAAACGGCCTTTTTTAGAGTTATTGCGGATTCAGGTAGTTCTGCACACAGTTTTTCTTTTAAACGCATTACTGAGTCACGTGTCGTATGTCGCCAGGGCTCGGGATGGACCTCGTCAAAAAGACGCATCACGTAATCCAGGTCATTGCATACGTCAGAACTGGTCCAGTTTACCGCTTCAGTATAAAAACTG
This sequence comes from Chitinispirillaceae bacterium, assembly GCA_035306725.1. Classification (GTDB taxonomy): domain Bacteria; phylum Fibrobacterota; class Chitinivibrionia; order Chitinivibrionales; family Chitinispirillaceae; genus JAAYEB01. The sequence goes on from DATGNN010000242.1 coordinate 352, forward strand.
CATAGAAGTACAACTACGAAAACAATGGAATATTTCATAGAATTGAACCGTTTTTAAGTATAAGTTTTTCAGATGAAGATTATTTATCAAAAGATAATATAATTGCAGTCCCATCATTTTTTAAAGAAATACACAGAAACAAACATAAAAGATTTGAAGGAAATAGATAGGGAAAAGAAAATTCCTCTATGGTTGCTCGTACAATGAAAACGACCTGAATTCCAGATCAAAAAGGGTACTGTCCCAACAACAAAAAGGCAATGTAATATAGAAAAACCATATGCCTCATCAATAAAAAAACCGTAACAGTGTGTACCGTTAGACAGTTCACGGCAGGTTGTGTGGTACTCACTTGTATGGGATGCTTCCAGGATGTGCGCTCGACGACCCTGAAAATTTTTAAATAAATCCGGAAAATTCACTTCAGTAATTACATTTTTAATCAACAGTATGTAGTTGGCTGATTCAAGGTTCATATTTTGCATAATAAACCATTAGAAGGTTGAATTTCTCTAACCGGAAAGAAGATATGAATCCAGGCGGTCCATTAAGAAAAGAACACCGATTGATTGAGAAAATGATCTCAATTATTGGAAATGAGACAATTCACATTAAAAGAAATAACAGTGTAAATCCTGTATTTATAGATACTGCAGTAGATTTCATGAAAATCTATGCAGACAGAACTCATCACGGGAAAGAAGAGCATATACTTTTTGAGACTCTGACAGATATGGATCTCAGTACTGAAGATCGTAGTTTGATGAAGGAGCTGATTGCAGATCATGTCAGGTTCAGAAATATGACCGATAATCTGGTTAGTCTGAAAAATGTTTTTATCAAAGGCAGAAAAGAAAATCTTTCTGAAATAGTTGAAACGATGGATATGCTTGTTCGTCATTATCCTGAACATGTGCGAAAAGAAGAAGAACGTTTTTTCCCTGCATCACTGGGATACTTAAGTGAAGAAAAACAGAAACTGATACTGGCACAATTCTGGGATTATGACAAAAATATGATACATATAAAATATACACAGGTCGTGACAAAACTTCTTGAAACATCACAGAGGTAAACAGATGAGAGCAGTACAGATCAAAAAACATGGTGCAACAGAAACTGTTGAATTTATGGAAAATGTACCTGAACCACAAATAAACGATACTCAGGTTCTGGTAGCTGTTCATGCCATGAGTATAAATCCGGTAGATTACAAGTTTCGCCAAGGGATGGCTGGGTTTAAAGGTGAAAAATTTCCGCTTACACTTGGAGGAGATTTTTCGGGTGTTGTGGCACAAATCGGCAATGCAGTGACTACATTAAAACCTGGTGATCCGGTTTATGGTTACGCATTTGTCCTCAATGGCGGTTCCGGAGCATTTTCGGAATTTGTCGCCTCAAACGAAAAAAACACAGCAATGAAACCCGTAAATGCAACATTTTATGAAGCAGCGGCATTGCCTCTGACAGGTACAAGTGCAGTCCAGAGTCTGGAGGAAATGATAAAAATAAAAAATGGCCAGAAAATTCTCATTCACGGCGGTGCTGGCGGCATAGGGTCAATTGCCATACAGATTGCAAGGAAAAAGGGTGCATTCATTGCCACTACAGTCAGCGCAAAAGATATATCTTTTGTAAAAGAAATCGGGGCAGACATTGCAATAGATTACAAAACACAAAGATTTGATGAAATTCTGCGTGATTATGATGCAGTTTTTGATACTGTCGGGGGAGAAACATATCTGCGATCTTTCAATATCCTTAAAAAAGGGGGAGTAATAAACTCGATGCTGGAAAGTCCGGATGAAAAACTTGTAAATAAATATGATGTCAGGGCATTGAGTCAGTTTACAATAACTAACAATGTGAGGCTTGACAGGTTAAAAGAATATGTGGATAGCGGTGATGTAAAACCGTATGTTGACCGTATTTTCGATCTTGAGAATATTCGGGAAGCTTTCAGGTATTTTGAAACTGAGCATCACCGGGGAAAAGTAGTTCTGCGAACACAGAATGTGAATTCCTGACATTAGTATTAACCTGAAGCAGACGATTCCTTCACACGATCTGCTTCGTGACGGATATTGATATTAAGAATCAGATCCAGAACGCTTGATATGCAGTTATAGGATTACGATTACGATTACGACAACGATTACGACAACGACAACGACAACGGTTACGGCGATGCCGGGATAAATTAAAGAGCCGCATTCAGTGATGCGGCTCATTCAAGTTAATATCAGGAATATTTGAATCTCAGGTTGCCCTATGGATTTATAGAGACAGGTTATACTCTGCAAAATCCCAGTTGATAAGGTTATTGATTATTTCAAATACAAATTCATTTCGTTTGTTCTGATAATCCAGATAGTATGCATGTTCCCATACGTCAATGGTAAGAACCGGCTTAAGATTGTGTGATAATGGATTGTCTGCATTTTGTGTTTTAACCACTTTCAATTTGTCACCATCCTTGACTAACCATCCCCAGCCACTTCCGAATTGAGATATTGATGAATCAGCAAACTCTTTTACAAACTGATCATAACTGCCAAAAGAACTGTTTATAAGGTCCAGAAGATTCCCTTTTGGAATACCACCGCCATCTTTTTTCAGGCAGTTCCAGAAGAACCAGTGATTCCAGGATTGCGCTGCATTATTAAAAAGCTTGCGGTATTTCTCGTTGTTTGCCGTAGACCTGATAATCTCATCAAGTTTACTTTCCTCGAATTCTGTTCCTTTGATCAGATCATTTGTCGTATCGATATACTTCTTGTGATGTTTATCATAATGAAAAGAGAGCGTTTTTTCGGAAATGTGCGGAGCCAATGCATCATGATTAAATGGAAGAGGGGGTAATTTGAATGGTGCGGTTTGAGAGATTTCATTTAATCCTGCAGGTTGCATATACGGTATCCTCCTGTTTAAAGTTAAAAACCTCTGGATATAAAGCACCCCAAAAACGAGTGATTTGGTTATTGTCGAAAAAATAACTGGAAAGAGCATTAAGAGTAGTAGAAATAATTGCAATTTTCATGCCGGATTTACTGTTTTGTATCTCGGGTTATTATTAGAAGCACTGTGCTGTTTTATCAGTTATTGGTATACTTACAGTTCAGTACGTCAGAATGGGAGCAGCGTTTGTTGTTATATGAATTTCGATGAAACAATAATAAGGATATAAAAATAAGCAGACCCCACTGGAACCCAAGTGGACTGAAAAAAGAGAACAAGCCAAATGGTACAAGAAATACACGAATCAGGATTGTTTTCTTCTTGAATAATAGGACATTACTGTTCCTCTTTGGGCTCCATAACCTCTTCCTCTTCTGCTTTCACTTCCTCTTCGTTTTCCTCTATTTTGTTATTATTGTTCAGTGAAGATTCAAGTTTATGTATGAGTTCATCTATATCAAGTGCAGGATTTTTCTCTTTAAGATCATGTAACATTGAGATGGTATCCGGTATTTCCTTTGAAGAATTTTCGCTCAAAAGTATCTGGTCTGCATATTCAACAGCTTTTGCCTGATTTCCTGCCATGACAGATGAAGATATAAGATAACAGATTAACCATGTTTCGCTGCTGTTTAATTTGAGAGCATTTGAAGCAGTTTCGATAGCTTTATTGTAATTTTGAGAATCGAAATATGCTATGGCCAGATTTCCCAATACTATATGATTATCCGGTTTTAGTTGAGAAGCTTTGGTGTATGATTCGATTGCATCATCGTAATGTCCCCAGACATAATAAGAAAGGCCAAGATTGTACCATGCATCATAATTATCTGGTGATAACCTGACCACTTTTCTATAGGCTTGAATAGCTTCACCGTATTGTTCCATTGTGTGATATGCAATACCGAGATTATACCAGATACCAGAGTTTTTGGGTTCTATCCTTGATGCTTCGTGGTAGGCGTTTACTGCATTATCCAGTTGACCTGTTGCATGATAGGCAATTCCCAGGTTGTTCCATGCGGAGCTGTTTTTAGGCCATCTTGAAACCGTTAACTTATAAACATCAATAGCTTTTGAGAAGCTTTCGTCAGCATGATATGCAAGAGCCATATTGTACCATGCATCCTGATGATCGGGTTTAAGTTCAGTAATATGCTGATAGAAACTGATGGCTTCCTCATAGTCACCGACAGCATGACAAGTGAGAGCAAGATGATAGATCGTATCAATATTGTCGGGCTCAAGTTCCAGAGCTTTTTTCAGTGATAGTTTTGCATCAGAATATTTTTCAATAAAATATTGGCACATTCCCATACCTGTCCATGATTCCGGATTATCATTTTGTAATTCACAGGTTTTCCTGAAAGCATCTATTGCCGATTCAAACTGATTGAGTTCTTTATATGCATTGCCCAGATTCAGCCAGATTTCCGGCCTGTTTTCATTCAGTTTGACAGCATTTGTAAACGCTTCAACAGCCTGGTTAAAAAGAGCTTCAGCACAATAAGAAAGCCCCAGATTACACCAGATATCCGCATCTGAACTCCATAACTCGGCTGCTTTTACGAATGATTCTATGGCGTCATGGTGTTTTCCGATTTTTGCACATGAAAGACCTTTCCTGTACCAGGCGTCATGTGAATCCGGAATTATTTTAATCGTTTCGGAAAGACTCTCAATAGCATCCTCGTACTGTTCCATAATCATGTGAACACGACCCTTCTGGAACCAGCATTCTGCACTTGCAGGATTAAATTCTACAGCTCTGCTGAATGCCTCAATAGCTTCGGAATAATTTTTCTTCACCTGGCAGGCTAATCCGATATTGAAATATGCGCCTTCTGTTGAAGGATCGATAGCCACGGCTTTTCTGAAAGCACTTATTGCATCATCAAAGTTGCTTTGCGAATAGTATGTATTTCCTATATGGTTCCATGTAAGTGGATTATCCGGTTCAATTTCAGATGCATTTTGATAAGCAGTAAGAGCTTCGGTAAAATTTCCAAGAGCAGTATGTGCATTGCCTTTAATAATCCACGATTCAGAAGAGTTCTTGTTTAATGAGATTGCCTTTTTACATGCCTCAATTGCTTTATCAAATTTTTCTGCATCCAGCCACGACTGAGCGATCTGATTCCAGAGATGATCGTTTTCCTGGTCAAGCTGGACAGCTTTTTCGAAAGTTTCTGCTGCTTCCTGAAACATCTTCTGTTCAAAATATTCATTACCCATGCCCTTAAGTACCTGTATATAATCACGTTTGATAGATAGCGCACTCTTAAAGGCTTCAATAGCCTCGGGGGACTGTTTTTGAACAGAATAACATTTTCCA
>DATGNN010000243.1:0-5522 GCA_035306725.1 Chitinispirillaceae bacterium
CATCCAACTCTTCAGTATCCAGTCCATGCTGCAATCTCGCCAAGAAATGAGGAGTAGCATAAGAACCGGGATTATTCTGTACAAACTCTTTCTGAATTTCAAAAGTCTGATTATATAATACTTCAACCTGATCCATCAACTGTTGTGCCTTAGCAGTATCATTTGCAGCTGCCGCTTCCTGAGCTTGTTGATACAATCCCATATATTCCTCTCCTACTTTACGGATTTCTCCGGATACTGAATTATATTCATCATGGGTTTCTGAACCCGTAACAACTATTTGCTCAAGGTTTTTAACATCTCCTTCTATAGTCATCTCTGTATTTTCAACAAACAATACTGTTTTTGCCCGGTCTCCTAACACAGAAAAATATAGTTCTTCAGGATAATCTACTTTTCCGTGAAAAACAGCTTTACCTTCTGATACTTCCGCTGTATCAACCGGTATCCATCCGGTATCTCCGCGTCGTTCAAGCAAAAAACTACCCTCAGCACCACTAAGGTTAACATTTATCTCATATCCTTCCGGCTGTCTGTTACATGCAAAAAACCCAACAGCAATCGCAAGAAATAAAATCTTTTTCATCTAATTTTAGTTTAAAATTTACAGCAAAAATAAAAGGTTGTAAGTCAGTTAACAACTTTTCGTTGATAAAGATAAAAAAACATTTTATTTGTTACTGTAACTTAAACTTTAACCGACTCTGTTTGTCGTGTTGGCACAATATCTTTATAGACAATGCCTTGTTGATGAACTGAATTCACTGCTCTGCCGGATGGGTCTGCATTTCCACTGAACGATGCATCCCATGCAAGTGCTTCACCTGTACTGCAAGCAATAGATGGTACTGAAGGTACACAAGCTGCCGCCTGTTCAGAGGGAAAATGTTCACTAAAGATGGATCTGTACAGATATTCTTCTTTGCTCATTGGAGTGTTGACCGGAAAACGATAACCGGCATTCTCCATCAATTCATCAGAAACTTGCTCACCAGCAATCTTTTTTAATGTATCAATCCATCCATATCCTACTCCATCCGAAAATTGCTCCTTTTGCCGCCAGGCTACACTTTGGGGTAAATATTTTTCAAAACCTTTTCTGAGACACCATTTTTCCATTTTTCCATTTTTTGCCATCTTATCTGCCGGATTATATCGCATAGCAACATCCATAAACTCCTTATCCAAAAACGGAACACGTCCCTCAACACCCCAAGCTGCAAGCGACTTATTTGCTCTCAGACAGTCATATAAATGCAGGCGGCTTACTTTCCTTACACTTTCTTCGTGAAATTCTTTTGCATTAGGAGCTTTGTGAAAATACAGATACCCTCCAAATATTTCATCGGCTCCTTCACCTGATAATACCATCTTAACCCCCATCGACCGTATTACCCTTGCAAGCATGTACATAGGAGTAGAAGCCCTTACCGTGGTAACATCATAGGTTTCTATGTGATAGATTACATCCCGTATGGCATCCAGTCCCTCCTGAATAGTATAGTGTATCTCGTGATGAATGGTACCAATGTGTTTTGATACGGAGCGGGCTGCTGCAAGATCCGGGGATCCTTCAAGTCCAATTGCAAAAGAATGAAGTTGAGGCCACCACGCATCAGTGCTATCGTTCTCTTCGATTCGCCTCGATGCAAATTTCTTTGCCAATGCTGAAATTATTGAAGAATCAAGCCCTCCGGATAATAATACCCCATACGGAACATCCGACATCAATTGGCGATGAACTGCCGCTTCCAAGGCTTCTGTTAATTCATCCAGGTCTGCATCATTATCCCGTACATTCTCATAGCTGCTCCATTCTCTGACATACCATTGCTTTAGCTCACCTGTTTTGCTGTAAAAATAATGACCGGGAGGAAACTCTGTAATCTTTTTACAATATCCCTCTAATGCCTTCAACTCTGAAGCAACAAAATAATTACCAAATTCATCCCATCCCTGATACAAAGGAATTATACCTATGTGATCACGCGCTATCAGATAAGCATCTTCTACCTCATCATACAAACAAAAGGCAAAAATCCCATTTAAATCATCTAAAAAATTTTCTTTCTTCTCATTATATAAAGCTAAAATTACTTCACAATCCGATCCGGTCGTAAATTCATATTTATCTACAAAACTTTCCCTGAGTTCACGGTGGTTGTAAATCTCACCGTTAACACCAAGGATAAGACGCTTATCTTTACTATACAAGGGTTGACCCCCCGATTTCGGATCTACAATCGAAAGCCGCTCATGGGCAATTACTGCTTTGGTACCACAATAAATCCCCGACCAGTCAGGACCACGATGTCTGATTCTTTTCACCATTTCTAATATCTGGGTTCGCAATAACCCGCCCTGACTTTTTAATTCAAATGCTCCTACAATTCCACACATACTTTTATATTTTATTTAATTCAAAATTCCTAATGCTAAAGTAAACATTTTGACAATATTTCCAATGTTATATTATCAATTTTCTTAAATATTAAGAAATTATTATCTATATGAAATATAAAATGACACAGTAATAACTAATTGATTAATTTCTGAATTCAATAAATATAAACACTTATATGTCTTTTATTATTCGTAACTTGGTATACATCATATAAATACACAATCTATGGAAACAACATTTACTTTCTCAAAAAAGAATCTCTCAGAATGCGCTCTATTGCTTGGGATTTTACTCCTGAGTAGTTTAGCTACACTGGGACAAACCTTGTATCAGGTTGAAGTATCAGACTCTCAATTTGATCCCGCAGATCTGCAAATTGTTGTAGGAGATACAGTAGAATGGACCAATATTTTTGGCACTCACAATGTGAACGGCAACAAAAATTTCTTCCCCTCAAACCCCGAATCTTTCGGAAACAACGTTGGAGAAGGCTGGACTTACCGGCATGTTTTTGATATTGCCGGGAAATACGATTACCGCTGTGACCCACATACTAATGTTGGTATGGCCGGCACTGTTACAGTACTGGAAAGCGAGCAGTATAACCTGACCGTCGAATTCAGCAGTATGAATCCGCATGTCGGACAGGACTTTTATCTTGCAGTAATAGACAGTGCCTCCGGAAAGGAAGTTGGAAGGAAGCATACTACAGCGGAAGTTGAGTTTTCTGTTGAAGTTGCAGGTATTGAACCTGAAAAAACATACCATGTAGATTTCTGGGCCGATCATAATGGTAACGGTATGTATGATGCTCCTTCAACCGACCATGCCTGGCGCTTGAGCTTATCAGGGGTTGAAGCCGATACAACCCTGACCTTCGTGCACAATACCAATTTTACTGACATCATGTGGAAGAATCTGCTTACCATGGAATTTGAAAGGATGACTCCACACGTAGGTCAGGATTTCTTTCTGGCACTAGTTAATGATAGTGCCGAAACTACAGTTCATCGTGTAAAAACTATAGCCGATGAGGAATTTTCTATTGATTTGCCTTACATCGAGATGGGAAAATCCTATCATGTTGATTTTTGGGCTGATCATAATAGTAATGGCATGTATGACACACCACCTTCCGATCATGCATGGAGAATAGACCTTACAAATCTTGAAGGTGATTCAACTGTCGTTTTTCAACACAACACTGACTTCACCGACATTATGTGGCAAAATGTTCTGGCTGTACAATTTAGTGAAATGAATCCTCATGTAGGTCAGGATTTTTATCTTGCTGTTGTTAATAAAACCTCAGGAATGGAGGTTGGACGTGTTCATTCTACGGCAGAAGTAGATTTTATGCTTGAAGTTCCAGGTATTGAGACAGGCAGCTCATACTATGTTGATTTTTGGGCCGACCACAACAGTAATGGCATGTATGATACACCTCCAACGGATCATGCGTGGCGTTTAGATCTTGATGATGTTACCGGGGACACCACCTTTATGTTTGTACACAATACCGATTTCACTGATATTATGTGGAAAAGTCTGTTGACTGTCCAATTCAATGGTATGAACCCTCATGTCGGCCAGGATTTTTACCTCTCAGTTTCTGATTCAGCCTCCGGAACTGAAATCAACAGGGTACACTTAATTGCAGACACAAGTTTCTCTGTTGATGTTGCGGGCATAGAAGAAGACAAATTATATTATATTGATTTTTGGGCTGACCATAATCAAAACGGTATGTATGATACACCTCCTACCGATCATGCATGGAGATTAAAACTCGATAATATTAATGGTGATACTACTGTTGTTTTCCAACACAACACCAATTTTACCGACATTATGTGGAAAAACCAGTTATCCATTAACTTTCAGGCTATGAATCCACACCTTGGCCAAACATTTACACTATACGTAATTGATATTCCTAACGATACTATTCGTGACACGATTGTAGTTGAAAAAATTGAAAATCCTGATTTTATTATTTATTCCTACGCGATAGAACAAGGTGGCACTTATCACATTAATTTTTGGGCCGACCATAATAGCAATGATGAATATGATGCACCTCCCACTGATCATGCATGGCAAATTCAACTGGAGGATGTATCAGGTGATACAACAATTACATTCGTCCACAATACTGAATTCACTGATATCTTCCCGGTCACCTCTGTTGATATTCCTGAAACCAATTTATTTAAAGTCTATCCTAATCCGGCTACAAATGTCGTTTGGATCGAAGGTACCCAAAGAAACATTCAGGATTTTACAGTATCCGTATATGACATAACCGGAAAAACAAAAAGCATTTCCAAATCTTTACAACAAAACAGAATCGAAATGGATATATCCGGTATTCCACAAGGACTATATTTCGTAGAACTAAAATCTGCAGACATAAAACATACGATAAAATTGATTAAGAGGTAAATATTCTATTGGGTATCAGCAGTAGGTGCTGATGCCCAATTTTTCAACCAGCATGGTATTATAGGAAAACTCTGAACTAATTTGAACGGAAAAACTTTTAAGTTGTTATAGTTCAGAAATAAACAAAAAATTAAAATACCATGAATTACTATCACAGTGCAACTTTAAAGAATAAAAGTTTTGAAGAAGTAGTCGGGTTGGTTAAGAACAGCCTTCAAAATGCAGGTTTTGGAATACCTGCCGAAATTAATATGACTGAAATTTTAAAAAACAAACTTGATGTAGATTTCAGGAAATACCTCATTTTAGGGGCGTGCAATCCTAAATCTGCTCTTCAAGCAGTCCAGAGTGAAAAAAACATTGGAGTACTATTACCCTGTAGCGTAGTGGTACAGCAACTTGAAAATGGAGACATTGAAGTGGCTGCTGTTGACCCTATTGGAGCAATGGCTGCTGTTGATAATAATTCTATTCAGAGTATTGCAATGGAAATTTCATCACAGCTTGAAGCAGTTATAAATGATGTGGGACTAACACGTTAGCAACAACCCCCTGCACATATACCTTACCCCTGCTTGATTCACCTTATAGCCTAAAAAAGCGATCTGAAAAACAGATCAGGATATTGGTATGCCAAAATTAAACTTAAAACTATTATTTTTAATTCTAATTG
>DATGNN010000244.1:0-3215 GCA_035306725.1 Chitinispirillaceae bacterium
ATGAATTGGTGCAGTGATATATAACTGCACCAATTAACTTCTATCGTGTTGTATCGGAGTAACCGGTTGGAGCAATAATTTCACCTGTGTAAAATCTGGAATCCGCTGAAGCCAGGAAAACAAATGAAGGAGCTATTTCAGCAGGTTGGGCTGCACGACCCCAGAATGTACTTGCACCAAATTGTTCTATCTTTTCGCTTTCTCTGGTCGAGGGGATAAGAGGCGTCCATACCGGACCGGGCGATACACAGTTTACACGAATTCCTTTTGGAGCAAGCAACTGTGCTAACGATTTTGTGAGGTTATGAATTGCAGCTTTCGTACACGCATAATCAACAAGAGTTTTTGATCCCCTGAGAGCTGTTACAGATCCGACATTTATGATGGAATCACCAGCCTGGAAATACTTGAGTGAATTCTGTGTAGTCCAGATAAACGCGAATACGTTTGTTTTAAATGTTTGTTCCAGTTGATCCGGTGTAATATCAGTGAATTCCGTTGTTTCGAAATGCACACCTGCATCATTCACCAGAATATTCAACCCCCCAAGACTGTATGCAGCAGAATCGATGAGATTACTGCAATAATCTGGATCTGACAGGTCCCCACTGAATGAAAAACCCCTGACATCCTCTTTTTCAATCCAGTACAATGTTTCTTTGGCATCATCGTGTTCTTCGAGATACGATATGGCAACATCCGCACCTTCACGCGCAAAAGCTATTGCCACAGCTCTGCCGATTCCGCTGTCGCCGCCAGTTACGAGTGCCTTTTTCCCCCGAAGTTTTTCTCCACCCTTATAACTGTTTTCCCCGTGATCAACTTTTGGTCGCATATATTTTTCCCGCCCCGGCCATTGTTGTTGCTGCTCGGGAGGCCCTCCTGACAACTGTTCATCACTGATAAACGGGTTAAAATCCAGATTAAGCCCCTGATGCTTCAAACCACCTTGCATAATCAGTTCTCCTGTTTAGAGGTTAACTATTCTGTTAACATTTTTTGAATGCCAGGTAATTGAGCGAATTATATGCCGACCGGGATTTAAGAAGCTTTAGTGGTTTTAAGAATTTATAACTTTTAGCCCGCATAAAAATATAACGACTATTAATTTATGGGTCAGTTTCAATATCTTTGTCTGATTCAGTCAAATATAACCAACACTGCACTCTCTTACGATCTTTGTTTAAGTATTACCGCATTTGACATTTGATAGATGTGCCTGACTTTCTGAATCACACGAAAAAATCGTAATTCGACTCCTGTATTTAAGTTATTTAACCCTCTGGTCATTATCGTCCCTTTATCATATAATAATCAGGTAGTTATAAAGATCTGGCAATGATTCTATGAAAATAGCGTTAATAAATTCAGAATATCCGTATCAATCCGGAAAAGGTCATGGTGGTGTTGCAACATACACATACCAAATGGCCCGGGCACTGGCTGAAAACGGACACCAGGTTCATATTTTTCTCAGAGACGGGGTTTCTTCAGAAATTGAAGGCGAAAACATCTCAATTCACGTTTTCAGTTATAAACCGGTAAAAAAACGGTTTCAAAAAGTTATCTCAAAAATTGCCGCCAACTCACCTGATCTCGACTGGGAACTTGGTCAATCCAGATTTATCAGGGATAAACTCTTGTTGATACATAAAACAAGCGGTCTTGACATCGCAGAATTTCCGGATTACGGAGGATTGTCCCACGAATGCGGCTCCATTTCTGAATTTGCAGTTATTGTGAATTTCCATACCCCGACATCAATTGTCGATCATTATAACAATGTACGTGTTTCAAAAAAAATGAGGGATACGTATAAGTTTGAATTCAATGCATGGAAAAAAGCTGATGCATTCAGATGTCCCGGGGAATCCCTTATTGAAGAAATCAGCAGCCGTTACAAAATCAATCAATCTTTGATAAACTTTATAAGAAATCCAGTTTTTACCGACAGATTTGATTCTATTCCTAAAAATCACCGGGATGATTCCAGAATCGACATTCTGTTTTCGGGAAGACTTGAACATAGAAAAGGTGCAGAAATTCTGCTTCAGAATATAAACAGGATCCTTGGAATCGATAACAGAATCCATTTTACAATATCAGGTGAAAACAGTTCGGGAAACAGTAAAAGGTATCGTGAAGCTATTGAAGAGGCTCTCAATAAAGAGTATCGCACAAGAGTCTGCTTTACCGGTTCTCTTGACAATGCAGAGCTGTGTCGTCTTTATTGTAATTCTACGATTCTTCTCTTCCCCTCTGTTTTTGAAAATGGACCTTACACACTTTATGAAGCAATGGCAGCCAGACTTCCTGTTGTTGCAAATTCCTGTAACGGAGTAAAAGAACTTATTGAACACGAAAAAAACGGAATGGTTTTTGACCACTCAAATCCCCGGGAACTTCTGGAGTGTATAAAAACTCTTATTTCAGACCGGCATCTTTATGAGAAAATCAGCCGGTCAGCTTATGATACTGTAAAAATTAATTTCTCCCCACAACAGATCACACGTCAATGTATAAAATTCTATCAGTCTGTCATATCTGAAAAACTATGAATATTTTATTTATATCAAGTGAGTATCCGCCAGAAACAGCAAACGGCGGTATTGGCACATACACTTTTAATATAGCTTCAGAACTTGCCTTGTCTGGCCATAATGTACACGTAATTGCAGCAAAATTAGGCGGGAATGAAGAAACAGTGAGTTCCGGGGGTGTAACTGTCCACAGGATTCTTCACGAAAAATACCCTCTCCCTGAAAACAAACTTTTTTTTCCACTTCGCCGGATTTGTTACAAACTTATTCCTCACCTTCTTGTGCGTTTAACCTGGATCAATGCTGTACAAAAAAAGGTTAAAAAACTTTTTAAGGCGGGTTGTAAATTTGACATTATAGAATACCCTGAGTGCGGTGGTGAAGGTTTAAAAATCAGTTATCCGAAAACATGCGTACTTGTTGCCCGTTTACACACACCCTGGGAAATCGTGCGTAAATATGATTTGATAAAAGAACCTGCAGGAGACCGAATTCTGCTTCCGTTAATCGAAAAACTGTCTGTTTTGCGTGCGCATGGTATAACATGCCCGTCAAATGCACTAAGTACCCTTATAAAATCAAAATGGAATATTAAAAACATTTCAGTAATCCCCAATCCTGTACCTGTTAAAAAGTTTCCTCTGACCAGCAGTTGTAACTGGATTTATACCGGAA
>DATGNN010000245.1:0-16161 GCA_035306725.1 Chitinispirillaceae bacterium
GGGGATATGAATTTAAAGAATATTTTGAAGGATCACAAACAGATTTTGCCAGGTATCTGGCTTTCACCTATAATTTTTTTGCCCTGGGAAGACAGCTATACCCCGGTGTTGTAAATGCTCTGGAAGAATTGAAAAGTCAAAATATCGCTCTTGGTATCTTATCCAATGCACAATTTTATACTCCAATGGATCTTACATTGATGATAAGAGATCAGAGCAAGGGTAAATATGATGATTTTTTAGAGCTTTTTGATGTGGATCTGACGTTCTTTTCTTATGAATATGGAGTCGCAAAACCGGATCAACTGTTTTACAGGCGGCTTTATGATGCATTATATGAATACCATATTTTACCATCACAAACAGTTGTGGTTGGAAACGATCTGTTACTGGATATAAAACCGGCAGAAGAAATTGGAATGCATACAGCCTTTTTTTGTGGTGACAGCAGCGTTGCATTTATGCACGATTTATATGGAGAGGTGATACCGGATATATCTTTTTCCAGTTGGGAAGAGTTACCTTTAAAAGTTTCATTTCATTCACAGGAGAGTGGTACTTAATGAGAGGTATTTTAGGAACAATTATTCTTTTATGTGGATTTATTGCAGTGTGGTCTTTGGAGATTGAATTTGAGTATGATCCTTTTGGTGAAGAACCTTTGCCGTCAGCAATTTCAAAAGCCGTAAAAGAAGCGTTTGAAATGAATGAGAAAGGTCTTGAAGCCCTCAACAAAAAGGATTATGACATTGCACTTGCATATTTTGATCAGGCATTGAGCATCATACCGGATTATAGTGATGCCGTGAATAATCGGGGTGTCGTTTTTTTCCGAAAAGGTATCGTTTCAGATGCACAGAAAATATGGGAAATACTGGCTTCAAAAGAACCCGATTACGCAATAGCATCATACAATCTGGGTTTGATTCAGCTTCATGAAAAAAATCTGGAAGCTTCAAAAAGATTATTCGAAAGAGCCCTGAAAGCTGATCCAAAGTTTGTTGAAGCACTGGTAAGACTGGGTATGGTAAATCTAAAACTGGGAAAAAATGAGGATGCGCTAGAGAATTTAAGAAAAGCCTACAAAATGTCTCCCAAATACAAGGATGCATGGGGATTTTATGCACATGGATTAATTGTCAATGGCGATACTTCAAGGGCCACAGGTATTCTTGACAAGAATAATAAAGATGCTGATGCGCTTAAAATGCTGGGACAGATTGAAGCAGCCCGGAAAAACAATCAAAAAGCTTCGGAATATTTTTCCAGTGCTGTTTCCAGAGGCGCTGATCCATCACTGCTCATCGAACTTGCATCAGTACAGCTTGATGACAGAAAGTGCAAAGACGCACTGTCAACGCTGAAACGGTATTTCTCTGTAAAGACTAAACATGTTGCTGATGCATATATTCTGGCAGGGGTAGCATCAAAAGAGTGCAACGATAATACCGGTGCTTTACACTATTTTGAAGAGGGATTGAAGAATCATCCAAACGATCCGATTTTAAAGTACAACCTCGGCCAGATCTATTTTCAGCAGAAAAAATTTGACCAGGCAGAGAGCATGTGGGAGGGGATGTCCGATTCTCTTCAGGACCCTTCATTTTTTCATATACGAGCGTTAAATGCACGAAGACGAAATGATCTCAAAGGCGCAGAAAAGCTGATTTTACGAGCTATCGAAATGGATAACCGGGCAGTGTATCATGATTTTCTCGGAGTGATATATCATCTTCAGAAAGATGATAAAAAGGCTGAAGCTCAATTCCGTAAAGCTTTAAAAATTAATCCGGAATTGCGAAGTGCACAGCTTAATCTTGCATTAAGCTCCCGAAAGGGAGAAGATCTTGATGCTGCGGCAGGTGATCTGGAAAAAAGATTGACCTCATGCAGCAGTGATTCGTGTGCGGATCTGGCATTTCAATTATCAATAATATATTATCATCAGAAAAATCTCAAAAAAGCTGTTGCTGCACTCGAAACTGTAAAAGACAATGAAAAAGATGAACGCATTTACCGTCATCTTGCAATATTCTACAAGGAAATGCATGACCTGAAAAAAGCAGTTTCATCACTTGAGACTGCACTGAACCGCTTTGTAGTGGAAGTTCAGACCGAATACGAACTGGCGGAGCTTTATCTATTATCCGGAAATTATGATAAAGCAATAGACCGTTTCAATGCCATCCTTCCGAAATGGAAAGAAAATCCCTGGAGGCTTCATTATCAGCTTGGCTATGCGTACATGGAAAAGAACACGCTAGACCGCGC
The DNA here is from genome assembly GCA_035306725.1 of Chitinispirillaceae bacterium. Lineage (GTDB taxonomy): Bacteria > Fibrobacterota > Chitinivibrionia > Chitinivibrionales > Chitinispirillaceae > JAAYEB01. The sequence goes on from DATGNN010000245.1 coordinate 2,272, forward strand.
AGTTGAATGCTTCGAAAACAGTATAAAAAGTAAATATGATAATGTTGCTGCACGTGGTTTACTGGCGTTTGTTCTTAACCGTAAGGGAAATGTTACTGAAGCGCGGTCGTTATGGGAAAAAAACCTCAAAGATGACCCTTCCAATCCGATTATCTGGATCAATATGGGTTTGTCGCTTGAGAATGAAGAGAAGTATGAGCAGGCATTGGAGCACTATAAAAAGGCAGCAGCACTTAAACACAACGACAAGGAACTGCAGATAAATGTAGGCAATGCCTATGCAGGGCTCGACCGGTATACCGATGCATTACATTCATATAACCTGGCATTGAGTTCGGGAAAAAGGGAACTGGCTGCTTATAACATTTTTCTGCTGGCAATGAAAAAAAAGGATCAGGGTAAATTACAGGAGATGCATAAACTGCTTAAAAAAGAGTTTCCTGCTTCTGACTACACAAAAAGGGTGAGCTCCGAGATGAATCTTATGAAAGGAGATACAGCATCTGCTTTAAAAGATCTTCAGAGCGTTTCTACAAAGGAGTCTGCAGACTGGTTATCAATGGCAAAGATATATGCATCAAGAGGTGATGGTGAAAAGTGCCGGCTTTACCTTCAGAAATTGCCTCAGGAAACTCAGTGGATAAAAGCTTCAAATGCTGTAAAAGCTGAACTTGCCTTTAAAGAAGGAAATTATGATCTTGCCATAAATCTTTTAAAAGAGTCGGGTGATACAGGTTTTGCTGCAAAGTATAATATTGCACTTGCAGCATACAATGCTAAAAAATACGCTGAAGTCCTCAATATGATGAGTCGTCTGAGTTCTGAAGCGTCGGGAAAAGATCGTGCTGATTGTGCAAGGCTTGCAGGAAATGCTGCATTCGCATTAAAACAATGGGAAAAAGCAAGGAGCTGGTATAACCAGCTTTCCAGTATTGAGGCTAACAGTTCGGTTGTTCAGTACAATCTGGCTGTTGCATCATATAACCTTGATGACATGGATAAGGCATGGAAATACTACGAAAAAGCCCGTAAACTCGACCCAAAATTAAAAAATAAGGATATCGAAAAAAAATATAAAATGAGCAAGGGAATTGGCACCGATTCTGTTCAGGTAATGGATTCGACTGATATCTGGTACAATAAGGCTGTTGAACTGCAAAATGCCGGTGATGATACTGCTGCAGAAAAACTTTATAAGAAAATTCTTCAAAAAGATTCCCTTCACAGTCTGGCCTGGAATAATCTGGGAGCTTTGTACGGAGTAAGAGGGGATATTGATAATGCAGAGAATTCCTACACAAAAGCAATTGAAAAAAGATATGATATTCCCGAAGCGTATGCGAATCTTGTTAATCTTTACATTGAACTTGAAGAGTTTACCAAAGCCCGGAAATGGATCATTAAGGGTATGGGGCACAACCCCGGAAGTGAACTGCTGGAAGGTTTAAGAGAAAAGATCGCACAAGCGGAAATTGAAACTGAGCAAAGAGTTCAGAATGAACAATCAGATCAATAAGATCTGAATTTTTATATGCTGATAACCACTTTTACCTGGTTAAAAGCAAAAAAGCCGCTATAATACAGCGGCTTTTTTGTCTGGAATTTAACTTTGTTTCAGTCTGACTGATTTAGAATCCGCAACCGCAGCATCCCTCATGTGATGAAGCACACGAGGATGCGCCGGGACAATTCGTGTTACAACTGTTTTGAACAGAACTGTTGTTTGTAGAGATTGCGCCAATTACGGAGAACTGTTTTTCGGTTTTGTGGGAACCGCAGTCCGGGCAGAAGATTTCTTCTGAATGATTTGATGCAACAAGCTCTTCAAACTTTTTGCCGCATTTTTTACAGATATATTCAAAGATCGGCATATCCCTCCTTTTTTAAGTTAAGAATTTGCGGAAAACAAACAGTAACATACGTTTTTAAAAAGTAATTATTCGGCTAATTCCATTTTTTTGACGTAAATGTTTTCCTGTTCCTGTTGATCACCTTGGTCACTGTAAAGTAATACAGCAGTATCAATGAGTCCCAGATGGCTGTATGCCTGAGGGAAATTTCCCAGTAATCGTCCGGTTTTCACATCAATATCTTCACTTAACAGCCCCAGATGGTTCATGTATGATATCAGGTTTTCGAAACGGCGGTAAGCTTCATCTTTTTGTCCGATTTTAAACAAGGCAGAAATCATCCAGAACGAGCAGAGTGTAAAAGTTGAATCCGGCGTACCAAAATCATCATCATTTCTGTAACGATAAGTAAGTCCGTTTCTTGAAAGGTGTTCATCGGTTTTTTGTACGGTCAGGATATATCTTGGATCATCTGCATTTATAAATCCATATTTTTCCATGAGCAGATTGGATGCATCAAGGTAATCACTCCCGTAGTATTGGGTAAAACTCCCAATTTTATCGTTCCATCCATACTTGAGAATATCCTGTTTGATTTCGTTTCTGATATTGCGCCATTTGGCTGCATAATGGGGTTCATCGAAAGATTCTGCAATTGATGCGCTTCGGTCCATAGCGAGCCAGCAAAGAAGCTTTGAGAAAGTAAAATGTTGTTTTACACTTCTGTATTCCCATATTCCACGATCCTTATGTCTCCATGAGTATGAGACTGTTTTTGCCAGACTCCTGACAACGGTCCACAATTTTTCTTTGACATCAATAGTAGAGGGGAATGTATGAATTGAATAATGGATTATATCCAATAAAACTCCATAGATATCATTTTGTTTTTGTTTATAGGCGGCATTTCCGATTCTTACCGGCTTTGATCCTTCATAGCCATCAAGATGCTCAAGAATATGCTCTTCAAGCTTTTTCTCACCATTTATACCATACATTATCTGGATTTTTTCATCTTTAAACGGAATTACATCGAGAATAAACTCCATATATCGTCTGGATACATTTTCGTGTCCCAGACGTGCAAGCACCGATATACCCATCGAAGCATCCCGTATCCAGCAGTATCGATAATCCCAGTTTCTCACATCCTTAATTGATTCGGGCAGGGATGTAGTCACTGCTGCAAGCAGTGCCCCGGTCTGCTGGAATGCAAGGAGCTTGAGTACAAGGAGACTGCGCACAATCTGGTCGCTGTATGCTGAAACCGAGAATCTTGACCTGGCTACCCATCCCATCCAGTAAGCTTTTGTTTTCTGGTATTCCAGATTAATGTAATCATCATTAAGTACCGAAAGTTTCTGATTATAGCCAAGAAGAAAGAAAACATTGTTTTTCAGTGTAACCGGTTCGCCGGAAGCAATTTTTTCAAGATCACAGTTGGAGTAAAGATAAACTGATTCGTAACCATCAGTTCTGTTGGTGCTCTTTATATATTTCTTTTTGACAGTGGTCCTGGTTTCACCTTCAGCATAATTGAGCTGTGGATTATATTTTACCCGGATTGTGGGTGAACCTGAACGTAAACGTATGTAACGGATTACATCAGGTGGGCAATGGTAACTCTTTAAATCATGAAGATATCTGGGCATGAAATCAACGATCTCATATTCTCCGGAACTGGTTTTTACAACAGTTGAAAGAATGTTTGTATTTCTCATGTAGTTCTGTGTAATGGACAAAGTATCATCAGAGAAAATTGCAAACTCACCGCCTTTATTCTTATCCAGCAGTGATGCAAAAACAGAAGATGAATCAAAAAAAGGAAAACACAACCATTCCATTGTACCGTTTTCTGATACAAGGGCTGCAGTTGTACAGTTGCCGATTACTCCGTAATTGAGATTATTCAAAAAGAATCCTTTCATTTAAATTTCCGGACAATTTCTTTAAAATCATTTATTTTTAACAGATTTTCCACACTCGTTATCCCGATGTGTTTAAATGTGTATCAGATTCAGATATTTCTGTTCACTGAATCAATATCAACTGTTTTTTTTGTCTCAAAACAGTACGAATTATCTTTAAAGGTTACAGAAAGAACAGAGTTACTTTTACATTCTATTGATATTGGTTTTTCCGTAAACCGGTTTTTTAAAATATTAATAAAAAGAAGTGCTTTTTCAAGTCCGTCACCACGATTGTAATTGTATACTTCATCAGGCTGTGCAACACGGGTAGATTCTGAATAGATTGATTCGTTTGTAATTTTACACAGTTGATCATAGATTTCATTGATATTACTGGTTTTAAGGCCGAACACAGAGACCGGATTACGTTCAAAAGCGGCTTTCAGAAAAGGTTTTACCGGAGAGCGGCTCAGGTCACGGAATGCAGAAAATGCGAGGTCTGCAGTCTTATTTACATGACGTAGCTCTTCAAGGCGCCGGATTACATCCTGAGAGGAACGAACACCATCAAGGTCTACAGGTTCAACTTCAATGAATTTTTTTTCTGGAGAAGGAAGGCGCGGAACAGTGTTACAGAATTTTATCAGATCGTGTATGACATTGTCGACATTAAGGCAGTTTCGGTTGAGGTATTTACCAAGTTTGTCAATAATTTCTGAATTGTCTTCAAGTGCCTTGTTTTCGTTGAAGAAGTTTTCCAGCTCACTTAATAGAATTCTGTTTTTGAGTGGTTCTGTGTAGTATTCATCCTCTTCGATTTCGTGCAAGAGGATATTCTGTGTCTGATCCCCGACACGGGCCTTGCTTGAATGTTCGTAGTGGTAAACTTTTTCTGCTTCGATATACCTGGGTTTTCCACAACACTTATGTGTAATCTGGAAGCATTGCTGGAGATTCTGATTTTGACGAAGAAAGTTTGCCAGGATTTCATAGTTGATTTCAGATTTTAAAAAGCTGTTCAGTTTGTTGTTGAAATTATCATATTTTTCTTTTGATATTGTAGCTTCATCATACATTGTATGAATATATCCGGTACGGTGAGCGATTATCGTAACACGTTCATTTTCAAGTGCTCTTCGGGCTTTGGCACTGAGTTCTGTTCCATTGAACCACATTTTTTTTGTTACTATTCTTCTGTTGTTTGTGATAATTCCGTTACCGATGTCCAGAAAGTTCTGTGAATGGAGTGGCGTTGCCAGCATGTAAATGTTGTCAAGTGGTATATCGGCTACAGCAAAAGCGCTTGCTGCATAAAGAGCTGCAAGAGATACACATTCGCCTGCACCTCCGGTATACCCTTCCTTGAACCTGAAAGCTTCCATTGCTTCAAGCGTTTCTGTTTTCCAGTAGGGGATTATATCGGATGTATATTTATCGAGTCCGAAGTGCCGCCTTATATCGATGTCGAAATAATACCGGTCACCTTCGTACCCGAACAGTGCATTGCTTTGAGAGAGGATCTGTTCATTAACGAAAGATGAGAATCTTTTCAGTTCACGTTTTTTATCGGTCAGTCCCCAGGTGTCAAGGTCCAGGTTGAATGAAAAATGGTCCATTATATATTGTTTAAGCCGTTGAATCCGGCGGGGTGCATTCATTTTGTTCATTTTTGAAAACCACGGATCAAGCTTCCAGTCCCATAGTTCTTTGGACATAAGGTTTGCAAGGAATAAAGAATACATTAATTGCGGGAAAATAAAAACTTCCATATCCGACAAGGTGACTGCACATGAATACAGTTCTACAGATTCCGGGTCGTTCTCATTATACATCAATAATCCTCTCATTAATTGCTAATTTTCAGGTTTACATTTATTTTGACTATCTCGCTGGTAATGAAATATAAATCCAGAATCGGGTAAAAAAATCCAAATCTTTGGAATAAAGATTGCTTGGGTTTACCCCGTTACAGTTATCGCAAACTGTTTAAAAACAATGTGAAGTAAGGATTGGTTAAATGAAGACTTTGGGAGTATGTTTCGGGTCTACAACAATGCAATGTGTTGAGCTCGTTATCAATGATGGCGAAAAAAAGGTTGTTGGTACCACAAGAATTCCTCATGAGGGCAATCCGCATGAATCTTTTTTGAATTTTATGAAAAGTGTCGACAAAGACACTAAAGTAGTGGTAACAGGGAGAGCTTTCAGAAAGTGTGTTGCATTAACCAGTATTGCTGAACCGGAAGCAGTTGAGCATGCGCTCAGGGAACAATATCATCAAAAGCTGTTTCCCGGTCTTGTAATAAGCTCAGGTGGTGAAACGCAGCTTGTTTATACAATAAATAGTAACGGTGGAATCAGTTCAGTGCATTCAGGAAATAAATGTGCATCAGGTACCGGCGAGTTTTTTTTGCAGCAGATAAGAAGAATGGGGTTAACTCTTGATGAAGCAGTGAAGATGGAACAGGTTGGTACGCCTCATAAAATTGCCGGACGATGCAGTGTGTTTTGTAAAAGCGACTGCACACACGCATTAAATAAGGGGGAACCCAGAGAAAATATCGCTGCAGGGTTATGTTTGATGATGGCTGACAAGATTACAGACCTTCTGAAGGATCTTTCCTGCGAAAAAGTCGCGGTAATCGGTGGCGGGGCTCTAAATACTGCAATGATCAATATTTTGCAAAAACGTTTCGAAAAGCTGGATATTCCCAAACTGGCCGAGTTTTATGAGGCTTATGGAGCGGCATTGTGGGCTTCAGAAAATCAGTGTAAACCAATTCCTTCTGAGCCTGAAAAACTGATTGAATTGCAGCACCTCTCTTTTGGAACTCATCGTCCACTAAAAGAGGCTCTTCATCTTGTAGATTTTAAACCTGGCGGACATGATACGATTAAAGAAAATGACACATGTATTCTTGGACTTGATGTCGGCTCTACTACTACCAAGGCAGTTTTATTGCGAAAAGATGATTCTGATATTCTGGCGTCGGTATATTTAAGAACCAATGGTGATCCGGTTGGTGCTGCACAACAGTGTTATTGTTCGATAAGGGAGCAGATTGGAAGCGTGCCAATAAAAATTATCGGTTTGGGCGTGACTGGATCGGGCAGACAGATCGCTGCTCTTCATGCATTAACCGACAGTGTAATAAATGAGATAATCGCTCATGCTACTGCAGCAGCTCATTTCGACAAGGAGGTCGATACAATTTTTGAAATTGGTGGTCAGGATGCAAAATACACTTATCTGACCGGTGGTGTACCATCCGATTATGCCATGAATGAAGCTTGTAGTGCCGGAACAGGCTCATTTCTTGAAGAATCGGCGCTGGAATCTCTGAATGTCAAAACTGAAGAGATAGGGGAAAGAGCTGTTAAAGGAGATAAACCGCCAAATTTCACAGATCAATGCTCTGCTTTTATTTCAAGCGATATCAAGATTGCAAGTCAGGAAGGTATATCAAAGGATAATATTCTTGCCGGACTGGTCTACTCAATCTGTCTCAATTATCTCAACCGCGTAAAGGGATCGCGTCCTGTTGGTAAAAAAATATTCATGCAGGGTGGAGTCTGCTATAACAAAGCGGTACCGGCTGCAATGGCCTCACTCATGAATTGTAAAATTATCGTTCCACCTGATCCCGGCCTTATGGGTGCTTATGGAGTAGCTCTGGAAGTGGCGAACCGGATCAATCTCGGGATAACAAAAGAATCCCGGTTCAATCTGGATCAGTTGATCGAAAGGACTGCGATTAAAGTGGGCAGCTTTACATGTGCCGGTGGAAAGGAAAAATGTGACAGAAAATGTGAAATTTCGAGAATAAGAATTGAAGGTAAAATTTTCCTTTTTGGCGGGATCTGTAACAAATATTATAACCTCAGGCTTAATCGTGAAGTCAATACGGAGGAGTTTGATCTCGTTGCTTTGCGCCAAAAACTTCTTTTTGAAAAATATGGTGTTCTTCCTTACAATGCTCCTGTTGATCCGGATAAACCCGTAAGATCTGTAGGAATTGTGAGGTCGTTTCTTGTTCATTCTCTTTACCCGCTTTATTCCAGCTTCTTTGATAAACTTGGGTTCAAGATTATTCTGTCGGACAACGTAGAACCGGAAGGAATATCCCGTATTGAAGCAGCGTTTTGTGTTCCTGCGGAGATCGCGCATGGGCAATTTGTAAATCTGATGAAAAAAGAGCCGGATTACGTGTTTCTTCCACAGGTGATGCAGATTCCTGTAAAGAATGTGCCAACTTACAGCAGGGCATGTGTTTTTGTTCAGGGTGAACCATATTATCTATCAACAACATTCCGAAAAGAGATAGAGCAGTCGCCCATGGTTATCCTTTCACCGGTTTTGAAAATGGGTGAGGGATACGAAAAAGCGCTGGAAACTATGGTAGAAATGGCACGAAAGATGGGAATCAGCGAGAAAAATGCAAGAAAAGCCTGGGAACATGCATGTAAAAGACAACTGGATTTTGAAAACGAACTTGTTGAAACCGGGAAAAAAGTGATTGAGCATCTGGACAAAAATCCGGACAAGTTTGGTATCGTACTTTTTGGAAGGCCTTACAACTCTTTTACTTCTGATGCAAACATGGGAATTCCACATAAAGTTGCTTCGAGGGGATATATTGTCATACCACACGATATGTTGCCTTCATCACACTATAATGTGGATAAAAAGATGTTCTGGGCAATGGGACAGAAGATAATGAAAAGTGCACAGTTTATCAAAGAGAAAAAAAACCTGTTCGGGTTTTACATTACAAACTTTTCGTGTGGTCCCGATTCTTTTCTCCTTGGGTATTTCCGCAGATTGATGGGCTCAAAACCTTCACTTACACTCGAACTTGATCAGCATACTGCTGATGCCGGAATAGATACCCGTATAGAAGCGGCTCTGGACATTATTACAAGTTACAGACGGTTGAAAAATGTTCAAATGGATGATAAACCGTTCAGAATGGCAAAAGTTAATTTTGGCAAACCAATAACAGTGACTTCATCGGAGGGTAAAACTTATCCTCTGACCTCAAAAGAGGTGGAACTTGTGATTCCGTCTATGGGCAGATATGGCTCTGAGGGGGTAGCTGCTATTTTACGTTCTGCTGGTATTGATGCAAGGGCATTGCCTGTTGCGGATAAAGATGTTCTTCTTGAAGGAAGAAAGAATACGACATGCAAGGAATGCTTGCCATATATAGTCACTACCGGATCTTTCCTTGATTATATAAAGAACAGAAAAAACAATAAAAAAATCACACTGTTTTTTATGGCTACAGGCGGCGGCCCATGCAGGCTGGGACAGTATTGCAGGGCACTTGAACATCTGATTGAAAAAAATCGTTTTGAGAATGCAGCTGTGTTTACCATGACAGATGAAAACGGTTATGGCGGATTGGGAAGCAGGAGTCTTCTTAAGGCATGGCAGTCTGTAGTAACCTCGGATGTTCTTGGAGACATAAGGAGCATGCTTTCAGTTGCTGCTTCAGACAGGGAAAAAGCTCTCGAAGAAGTTGAAAGTATATGGAAGGAGTTTACGGCGTATTTTGAAGGAAAGCTTTCACTGCGTTTTACCTCTTTACTTTCCAGTGTTGCTCAACGCCTCAAAGCCATACCTCTAAAAACAGAGTGTTCTTTGGTTCCTGTAGTTTCTCTTATTGGAGAAATATTTGTACGCAGGGATGAATTTTCAAGAAAAGGGATTGTAGAGTATCTCGAAAAGAACGGCTTTATGGTCAGGGTAGCACCAATTGCGGAATATATGTGTTACAGCAATTATGTTGTCAATTCGGGGCTGGGGGAGCGCAAGTTTACGTTCAAAGAGAAGATCCGGATGAAACTGACTGCAAAAGTTCAGCAGTGGTGGGAAAAAAGGATTAAATCAATTCTCGCACAAAGCGGTTTGTACAGTTATGAACTTGTTGAAGTTGACAAGACTATCGAAGGAGTAGGGCATTTGCTTGATCCCAATTTCCGGGGTGAAACAATACTGACAGTTGGTTTGGGGTTACGTGAGATTCTGAATGAATCTTGTGGTGTTGTTGCAATTGGTCCTTTTGGATGTATGCCTTCAAGGATGTCGGAAGCGATGTTGAAAAAGGAGATGAATGTGGAAGGCAAAAAGAGAATTCCGGGATGGGAAAAAAAGGCTCAAAAATACGAAGATGTCGAGAATTTTCCGTTTCTGTCCATAGAAACTGATGGTTCGCCGTTTCCACAGTTAATCGAAGCGAATCTTGAAGCATTTGTTTTACAGGCAAAAAGAGTTCATAAAAGAATTCTCGAAGAGAAAACAGGAAAAAAAGAATCTTTTCCACTTAAGATTTATGATATTGTTTCCGGAAACGGAAAACCAGCCGCTGTTAAAAGAAAATGAAAAGGAAACGTACGTGTTTAGGGATATTCAGATTGACCTTCATGTTCGCCGAGCGCAAAAGCCGGTTCACGAAGTTGTAGAATTAATCCCCCCGCCTTCGGCACCCCCCTTATTAAGGGGGGAATAAAGGGGGGATCTCTTCTATAATTTTGCAAACATTTGTAAAATCATTTAATACTTGTTCATTGGTAAAACGTAGAATACGTAAACCATATATCTGCAGAATATTCGTTCGGTTTTTATCGTATTCGATGGCATCGAGATGGTGCTTGCCATCCAGTTCTATGACAAGCTTTAATTTGGCACAATAAAAATCAGCAATGTAATGATCAATCGGTCGCTGTCGCAGAACACGATATTTGAAAGTGCGAAGAAAACCATACCAGAGTTTTTTTTCGGCAGGTGTCATTTCCCGGCGCATTGCTCTTGCTTTATTGATATTGTTTGAATTGTATGGAAGGTGTGATCCATTCCAGGTGAGGCCACGTTTTCGAACAGAGTCTTTGTCAAAATAAGCAATTCCACCGCATTGGGCACCTGCATTGGATGAATTAATCCCCCCGCCTTCGGCGGCTAAAGGGGGGATCTTTTCTCTCTTTTGCTTTTTATTTTGCATTTTCACATATATCTATTCAGAGGAACGTAATCTTTCACATTCCGGAACTCTATCCAGTTTATTGCCGCAGGGCTTTGAAATCCGCGAGAGATAAAATAAAATTTGTGGCAAGGTGGCCATATTCCTTTTTTTTCGATAATGCCACGGATATCGTTATCGGTAATATACGCTTTGAAATAATGTTAAATAGGTATAATTGGGTCATTATCGTGTGTTTTGTAACACTTACAAACTTTTCAAATTCTTAATCGAGCAGTTCTTCCTTATTATTGAAGCGGGTAATTTTGCCGAATATTTTTTCTACAATAGCAGTGAAATCGCCCTGCTCAAATTTATTACGCACAAAGGGATCATTCTGTCATTTTCAAATTTTTCATAGAGCTCACGGTCATCCCATACCATCAGGGCCAACAGGAGTTTTCCGAAGTGATTTCGAGGTGTAATCAATGCTGCTTATAAAATCTTCGCGTACTGATGGCGGTTCCGGTGGTATCGGCCCGGGCTAATAGCTGCTTTCTTCTCTGGGTAATTTTAACACCTCATCGTAATTGAATTTTTCCTCAAAATATTCGCAGTTGGCGAAAAAATAAAAGAGCTTGAATGCATGTTTTGATGAAAACACCGAGAGAGATCCTGCCTATTTTCACGGCCTTGTGCGAGAACGTATATACCCGTGTACCTCGATATTAATATTTAAGAGTGGTAGTAAAAATTAATTATACGGGCTTTCGCGCCCGGACGACGAGGTACTTTTTCCAGGTCAAAAAAGTACCCAAACCGCAATATTATATAATATAGCAAAGCCGAAGGCTAAACTCCTTACGGTTAAAGAATGGTAATGACAAAAGTGCCCTTGGCGTCCATGTTACGCTTATCACCTGCACAGAAAAAGAATAGAATGTAAAAAAGAATTTTATGACTTTAGTCATTACGCAGCTTTTAAACTCGCCCGCTCTGAAGACAGTTTTAAAACTCGCTCAATAAGTAAATGAATATAGCGGGACTCGAACAGTAAAAGCTGCTTTTCTTTGGTGCAGGTGCTGCTCAACATAACGGCCGCGGAGAACCGGTATTTTTTAAACCACTGAAGTGGATATCGATTAAGAAAATTATAAATATCAATACGAAACAATTAAAAATATGCATTTTAAGAGATTCGAACCTTTAAAACATTGTCTGAATCACGGACCCAGAAGATTGCACGAATTACACTGATAAGTATTGATTATTTGTAATCACCCCTGTCTTTCGGTGAAATCCAATAATCAGTGACAATCGAAGCAAAATTATGCAGATTAAGAGATTCGAACCTTGAAAACATTGTCTGAATCACGGAACCAGAAGATTACACGAAATACACTGATAAATATCTTAGTATTTGTAATAGCCCATATCTTTCGGTGAAATCCTATAATCAGTGTCAATCGAAGCAAAAATATGCAGATTAAGAGATTCGAACCTTGAAAACATTGTCTGAATTACGGAACCAGAAGATTACACGAATTACACTGATAAATATTGATAGTTTGTAATCATCCCTGTCTTTCAGTGAAATCCAATAATCAGTGCCAATCAGTGATTCAGACACTTTCCTTTGCATTTATTTCTTTCCAATACTAATTTAAATAAGTTAACAGTTTTCCTTTTTTCGATTCCATTTTGCCATGAACACCATTATTCTCACTCTCCAAACCACATCAAAAACCGCTGATCCGGTTAAAAAAACAGGAATAGATGCAGATAAACACCAGACCAGCAAACCTTTTTTTAAACAAATAATTAAAATACGTGCATTTTCTGGATAATGAGGGTACTGTAATTACATGAATTTATGGATTTTGAAAACAAAAACCGGTTATTAAGATGTAGAAAACCAGATAAAACGGTAAAATAAAGGAAAATACGGAAAAATTAAAATGAATTTACCTTTTAAGCATGAAAAGTAAAGAAAGTTCATAATTGGTGAAGTTATAGGCAATACCGCGCCAAGACAATGGAGAATATGATAGAATATAAAAGTGGAAGATCTTAAAATACCTGCGCACCAAGAAGCCGCCTTCCATGGCAGGCTAAGAAGAAAGAGGATGTAACAAATGTTAATAAAAGAATCGAAACTACGATATGAATTTCATATAAATTATGAAGAATTAACCAGTATAAAAAATTTCATACAAGGTGCTGTTTATTGTTGGATTAAAAACAGGAAAGATGAAATATTTGCTGCAAGAGATCTCTTCGGTGGCGATAATTATGACTGGAATGGAACTCCATTGATAGCATTATACAATAAACACATTAACCAAGGAAAAAATGAAAACTCTGCCGTTGATGAAGCAGGAAAAGATGTTGGGTGGATACTAAAATTAGTACTTTATGAAGATCAACGATTATTTGATACTTGTGATGCAGGTATGGCTAGAGGGTATAAATGGCTTCCAAGGTGAATAAAATAAAACTGTTAAACGGTTCATAAATGATAACAACCTATTATAATAGGAGATAGCATGGCAAATCACATATCAATTAGAATGGCATGGCACAATGATGGTTGGAATGGTCATATATGCAATGACCCGAAAAGCAATACTTATTGCTGTGGTCGTTATTCTTACCCAGGTGATGTGATTGCACATGAAAGAGAAATAGAATGGGAAACAAACCCAGATGTAAAAGGAAAACATTGTTCAACACTAGATAAAGTACCTCCTTGTGCATACAGCGTTAATGCTTTTGGATTAGAAGATGTAAAAGCATTCGCGAAGCCACCTGAATGGTTTCGTGATGGTTCAAAAGGTGTATACATGGACCTTCCACCAGCAACGGTATGTATTTGGCCTTATAGAGGAATGTATAGCGATGATGTTTTACGTGAATCCGGTAGTAATCAAAAATATGATTATAATACAAGACTCAATAATGCGAAGGAATATTTTAATCAGATTGATGAAAAAAAATCATTGTTATTTTATTATGCCAATTACAGTAATCCATTCAGTAGTGAAGAAAACAACCGATATACACTTATTGGAATTAGCCGTTTAAAAAAGAAAGGTAAAATTCATTACTATGAAAATGTATCTGAAGAAAACAAGAAAAAATATGCCGGAGGCTTTGTCTGGCAATTGCCTC
>DATGNN010000246.1:0-2767 GCA_035306725.1 Chitinispirillaceae bacterium
TGGGGCGGCCTGGAGTATGAATATCCTGAGAAAATTTACTGGGATAATATATATGCGTTTGTAGATTTTGTAATAAACGAAACAGATGAACAGTTCTATTCAAAATATCAATCGTTTTTTAATATTGATAACGCAGTAGATTATTTTATCTTTCTGAATTTACTTCGAGCAACTGATAACATGGGTAAAAATATTTATATTGCAAAGTATGATGCTGGCCAACAGTATTTTTATATCCCCTGGGATCTGGACGGAACTTTTGGAATTATGTGGGACGGGTGTCGTGATAATGTTACAAATGATCTACTGACCAATGGATTTTACAGGCGATTATGGCATGATTGTTCGAAAAATGGGTTTAGAGAAAAATTAAAGGCAAAATGGGAACATTTAAGAGATTCTGTTGTCACTATAGAAAAATTAACAGGAACTTTTCAAAATAATTATGACTATTTAAATGAGAGTGGAGTTTATCAAAGAGAGGTTCTCGTTTGGGACAGTTGTTCACCAGGCCCCCAGGATCTGCAGTATATGTTTCAATGGATCGAGAAACGTTTAGAGTATCTGGATAGTAGATTTTCTGAAAAATGTGAACAATCAAAAATTGTAAACAGGAATATCAAAAAACGCCAAATCTTTAAATGTTACCCAAATCCTGTTTCAAGCATTGCTAAATTTGATTTCCAGAGTGATAACCTGTTTCAGGTATCAATTTTTGACAACAAAGGCAGATTGTTATTGAGTGATATACTGAATAATAAAAAAAGACAAATCTGTGTCGATAAATTAGCTGCCGGAATTTACTACTTAAAGGTGCGAAGCGACGGCGTAAACAGAGCTGAAAAGATAATAATTCAGAAATAGGTAAATTCAATTATTTTTATTATTTTATTAAATATTTTTTATTTCAAATCGAAATAATCGATTAAATTCTTGTTAATAGATTTTCGAACAGGGTTTTGCGTGTATCAGATTTCCATTATAATTCCAACATATAATGAACGTGAAAATATACCTATTCTGCTTGAAGAAATTTTTTCAATAACCGGAACGCTTCATGATATTGACCTTGAAGTCATAATAGTAGATGATAATTCTCCTGATGAGACTGGAAAAATAGCAGAAGAACTGGTTGGTAAATATCCTTTAAAAGTTATACACAGAAGTGGAAAAAAGGGGCTTGGCAGTGCTGTGATGGAGGGATTTGCCCTGTCACAGCGGTCTGTTATTGGAGTAATGGATGCAGATCTTAGCCATGACCCATCAATTCTTCCGGAGATGATCAACTCTTTAAAGGAATACGATATTGTAATCGGAAGTCGGTTTAGTGAACAGAGTTATGTTGAAAAATGGCGAATTGACCGTAAAATCACATCAATTATTGGAGTTTGGCTTGCCAAACATCTTACCTGTGTTTCAGATCCTCTTTCCGGTTATTTTTTGCTCAAGCGAGAAGTAATAAAAAATTTTTCCCTGATTTCTCCCGGGTATAAGATTCTGCTTGAAATTCTGGTAAAGGGAAAATACTCAAAAGTTAAGGAAATACCATTTCGTTTCCGGACTCGTGAGCATAGTGTCAGCAAACTTTCATTTGTGGAGTATTATTACTTTATCAAACAACTGATGTTTTTTTATAAAATGAAACTACTTAAGAAAAAAAAAGCATGAATCTGCCCGGTAAAATTTAGTGCAGTCCTGTTGTTATAATTTCATGAGGCCGGTTTCTTGTCTGGATCAATCATGATATTCCTTTCTAAATCATAAGTATCCGATATAAACAAGTGGCTATAATTGCAGAGCAATTAAAGCGATTCAGACGTATCATTAACCAACTGTGTCCACAAAAAATTCAAAAAAAATTAGATGTAAGCTAGCTGATATTGTTGATTCCAAGTAAGAGTCTTATGATAATCCCCGGATCATCTTTTGATTCATATCTGTGATAATATTCTTCAAAATCTGTTGTATCATCAATACAATATGATGACACAAGAAAAGATGCAAACAGCATACGATTGATATAATAATCCTCAATTGGCCCATTTGGGGGCAGTAGCGCTTTTGAGAGTTTAAAAAGTGCATCAAAATCATAATTACAAAGTGCTTCAAAATAATAGATCCAAAGCATTTCGTAATTTGAAAATTCCTTGTTTTTGATTTTTGATGAAATAGTACTCCATATTTTTTTCATTTCTGATGAACTCAGGTAGGGGAGAGTTTTTTCTAGGGTTTCGATAATGGTATTATGAAGGGTTTCGAAAGAAACATGCTCTGGAATAAGCGATATATAGTCAAAGATTATTGCTTCAGGAGAATCAAAAGATTTACCAGGTGTTTGTCCAGGGATTATTTCATCATAAATCTGTTTGGCCCTTGTAAATTCTTTTAAATTGTACAAGTCAGCAATGGAATCTCTTGATTTAAAAGGTATATAAGCTGTATCGGATTCGATAATTTTGCGAACAGGAATGATATACTCCCGCAAAGTATCTATTTCCCGTATATTTCCATCTGAAAAACGGTATTTTACTGCATTCTGGTCAACAAACGGGTAATAATCTGAGTTCGCTTTGATATCATAAAGGTTAATAAGTTGGCTGAATGTTTTATGTTTTGACAGCCTAAGAATTGATAAATCATCAGATGAATAAAAACCGAGTTTTTCAAGGCTGTTTTCAATTGGTTTGGTTTTGAAAACGTCACGTTTGAACTCAAGGTCAACAGAACTGTCTTTAGCGGCAATCATTATCAGGTCTGATCCGGCAGT
>DATGNN010000247.1:0-2631 GCA_035306725.1 Chitinispirillaceae bacterium
AGTGCTTCAGAATCCTCAACAGCAGGGTTCAGGAAATATTCAATTCCTTTTCCACTTTCTGATGCTTTTGCATGCATATACGTGAGTAATCGGGCGTCATTTTCACTTAATTCCTCATCAGCACATATTGCATGAATCCGAAGAGCATCGTCAAAATAATTCGCAAAAACGCCTTTACCCATTATACCTCCAGAATGTTAAAACCTTTCAGATTCCATTCTCAATCTTGCAGGTTTTCTCTAAAAATCATGCTTAATTTGCATTGGAGGTGTTTGAAAACAAAAAACCGCATTCACGCATAATTGCTTACACGCTGATGAGGATTTTTGAATTTCAAAGGCGAAATCTGCAAATAGACAAATTTTAGAGTTTACCTGTTTTATTCTTTCGATTTTCTTCAAATAATTACTGCAAATAGTGCGCCGCCCACAGGCAATAGATCTCATTGGAGCAAATTTAACATATCCTGTAATTTTGGATTGTTAAAAAGACAAAACGCTTGAAGCCCAGTTGAGATCAGTGAGGAACATTCTATTGAAATGAGATTACAGAGAATACAACACTTAATCTTACTGATAACCCTTATGTCGCATCGGAAGACATAATAATCCATGAAGGGGTTACGATGGAAATTGAAAAAGGGGTTACAGGTTCTTATGCCGCAAGGTGCCGATATTTATGTGTATGGAAGCTTTTGATAAAATGGAACCAGCAGATTCACCAGTTATAATAAAGTTGAACAAAAAAGCTAACGCAACAAGCTGGGGGGGCGATTTCAATGGGACTGGAAAACCCGGCTAATCTGGGTTATTTGCCTGCGAACTGGGGTGTTTCAAGCGGTTCCGGCTCATTACCGGGTACACAAAATCCAATAGTCTCTTCTGTTCGCAAAATGAAAAAAAAGGTTATTCCAGACCGATTCTATCTTGCACAAAATTACCCTAACCCGTTCAGGCATTCTACAACGATTCGATAAAAAAAAATAATAACAATCAAATAAATTTCAGAAAAAGCATTATAGGGTATCATTGAATAATGACCTCTATAATGCATTTTCACATTCAGTGCTTTTATCGTGCAAAATATATTGTTTGATTGTATTAGTAAAATACCTGCAATAAATAACCATTTTAACAGATACGGCTTCATTTATATTTACTGTGCTGAAGATTATCGACTCTACAGCTTGACAGTTTTACTGACATTGCAAAGCATTGTTGGAAAAAAAGATTCACTTGCCTTTATTGTGTATTTCGACCAAACTGTCTGAATCAGGTGTGTAAATGTTACCCGGATAATCAGAAATCCTTTTGTGGAATGGAAAATGGATTTAACTGTAAAGTTTCGTTTTTTCGGGGAGCTCAATGATTTTCTTTCCTCCGAAAAAGAAGAGAATAGTTTCAGTGTTGTTTTTAAAGGGAATCCATCGGTAAAAGATTTGATTGAAGCGACAGGGGTGCCTCATACAGAGATCGACATTATATTGATTAATGGAAAATCGGTTTCCTTTTCACATAAGCTCAGTGGCGGGGAACAGATTGATGTCTATCCGGTTTTTGAAAGATCTGTTCGGGAACCTGTTATTCATCTTGCACCTCTGCCAGAATCAAAATCATTCATACTTGATGTGCATCTTGGGAAATTGACCAGAGTATTGCGGCTTCTGGGGTTTGACGCCTCTTATAGAAATGATTATTCCGATCCGCAGATAGTTAATACTGGTGTAAAGGAAAACAGAATCATTCTGACGCGTGATAAAGGCATTCTAAAGTATAAAAACGTAAAGGCTGGATACTGGATCAGGTCAACAAATTATCTGGAACAGGCTCGTGAGGTAGTACGCAGATTTGACCTGTGTGGTATGATTAATCCTTTTTCAAGATGCATGCTGTGTAATGGGAGATTGGTAAAAGTAGAAAAAACAGACATATTATTAAATTTAGAGGAAAAAACCAGGCTGTTTTATAACAAATTTTCTAAATGTGATGTTTGCGGAAAAGTTTTCTGGGAAGGTTCACATTTTGAGCGACTTCAGGATTTAATAAAAAAAATATGCCCCAATCAACAGAAATACGGAGAAAAATGTGGCTTTAATTGATAATTGTTCTGATTGTGATGCTTACTGTTGTCGTCATGTGGCTTTACATATCGATAAGCCGGTCAGTAAAAAAGATTACGATCAGATCCGCTGGTATTTACTTCATGAAAATGTCTGGATCTCAATCGATTTCGAAAACAACTGGATTCTGGAATTCCGTACCCCGTGCAGGAATATTGCATCTGATAACAAATGCAATGATTATGAAAACCGGCCGAAGATATGCAGAGATTATCCTTCAGAAGACCAGTTGTGTGAGCGCCAGACCGATAAACCCTTTTACAGATATCTTTTCAGAAATGATAAAGAGTTTGAGAAGTATCTGAATAAAAAGGGTATCGACTGGAAGTGGAAATGTTACAAAAAGAAAAAAAGAAGTCGACTGTGAAAAAACAGCAGGTCAATAAATAATCGAATGTTCATAAAAATCCATTTTTGTGGATACTGCTTATCAAAAATAAAATCAATTAGTGATTTTTTGAATTAATTGTCGGAGATTATATTAGGTTATTAATCGTGGAGTTTTTTAATTG
>DATGNN010000248.1:0-3435 GCA_035306725.1 Chitinispirillaceae bacterium
GACTCACGCCCTGTCCTGTAGTAATGCTCTCGCAATCTCTTCTGCCAGTAATAAAACTTGGATTCCAAGTTCGACTCGTTCCGGCGGAACTCTTTTATCCGAAGCCCGCTGGCCTGGTAACGATCAAAAATATTCTCAAACTGCTTTAATGTCCACATATTATTTTTTGCGGGCAAATATAGCAAGGATCAGAAGTTAACATAGGACGGGGTTTACCGAAGGGGTTTACCGAATGCTTACGCTGTGACTGTATGCATGTTCAAGGTCAACTCCCAAACGCATAAGGTTTTTCCGTCTTCGTTCGGGTTTCTTCCATTGTTTCCAGATACAGCACCGCAAACGGTTACGCACCCAACCATCAACATTTTTGAGTTTTTCCTGAATACTTGCCAGGCGGTAGTATTGAAGCCAGCCTTGCTGTACTTCTTTAAGTTTGTGAATACGCTCATCGAAAGTAGTGGATGTGGTTTTTTGGGAAATGGTTTTGAGTTTTAGTTTCAGGTTTTTCCATCCTTTGCCACTTACCATCAACTGGTATTTGCCTTTTTCCCTTTTTGTAAGTGGACACGAAACCATATCCTAATAGCGAAAAGTTTATGGGCCGACGGATCCCACTTTTCTCCCGATTAATAGGCAGGTGTAGTTTACACTTTAGAAAGAGAAAAATCTCGTTGCCTATTTTGCGGGCTTGCCAATGGCTTTTGCAATAAATGCTAAAGTCTCTGAAAACATACAGCTCATTTTGAGGTACTGTTTGCAGCGACTGGACCGG
Organism: Chitinispirillaceae bacterium; assembly: GCA_035306725.1. Taxonomy (GTDB): domain Bacteria; phylum Fibrobacterota; class Chitinivibrionia; order Chitinivibrionales; family Chitinispirillaceae; genus JAAYEB01. The sequence goes on from DATGNN010000248.1 coordinate 773, forward strand.
TATGGTTACGAGCGACGCAGCAGTACGATTACACCGACGTTATCAATTTGGATTAATTTTACCAGTTTAAGTCACGGTTCATGAAATCCCCAATTTCATCAAAATCATTATCATCACGGTTTGGAAACATCATATTAAGAGCTGCATCCGGATCATAGAAATCAAATTCTACTTTCACTCTCGCAATGAGTCTGTCAAGTTTTGCCATAAGCCTCTCATCGAAATCACTTCTTGGGATGAAACGCTCTATTTCATTTTCCATATTGGAAACGTCTACCTGTAATTGTTCAAATTCTTCTTCAGAAAGATCGTTTTCCAAAACGTTTTCAAGCCGATCAATGTAGTTTTCAATAAATTTCATGGTTACTGTATTTAAAATAATTAATTATCATCCAGGTAATAAGTTTACCAAACCTTAGTTAAATGTTGCCAGGTAATCATTTTTTGCAATAAATTCCGGTAAAGATATTAGAAAATAAAATAACAAAACACGAAGTGGGTTTCAAATATAAAACAAATTTTGTTCTCATAATATCTTCATTTATTTCACCGCTTGAATGGAAACTGTCAGATTGTTACCTAACCCATCAATTGACTCAGCAGCCCAAAAATAATCAGAAGGAGATAATCCTTCTTCTTTTACAAGTCTTGTGAGATCCATCAAGAGTAACCCCAGCTCATCCATTGTAATTTGATTCTCGGGTGAAAACTCAAATAAAAAGTAGAAATGAGAAAAAGAGTTGAAGTTCTTAAAATCATCTTGATGCTTTACTGCAAGCTCAATAATACGATTGGCTCTATCAGAGACATCTTTGCAGCCAGAAGCAATGATAACCTGAATTTGTTCCATGAAATGGTAGATATCAGCCCTATCACTATCAGTCATCGGCGTTTTATACACCGTTCCGCATCGTGTCTTTGTATCAAACGGTACTATTATCTGATGTAACCAATACTCCCATTTTTGAAATGACTCATTTTTAATTACTTCAGGTTGATGATAGAGGAATAATTCGTTCTCTTCGTTATCCAAGTTGATCTTCATGAGGTAAAGAATTGTTAGTTATGCAGTACAAATCATAACTTAAAAGTAAAAGGATTTCTCATTAGTCTATATTCTGCGTCCACAACAGCAGCATTTACAAAGGTTGTCTGTTTGTGTTTTTCAATACCGTAGGAATCATGAATATGGCCGAACAGATGATATGAAGGTCGGATCCTTGTAACTGCTTGTGACAGATCAGAACAACCAAACCTAGTATCGTTTGACTGGTCAAGAATTCCGTATGGTGGCTGATGCGTGATAAGCACGTCGACATCATCCGGTATCAATTCAATTGATTTGGTGTTTGAGTTGGTTTCATCAGGCGAAAAGAAAAAAGGGATCCCCCAGAAATTGATTCCATTAATTGTTATACCACTGTTGTAAAGATAGAAACAGTTTTCCGGTAGAAAACCCTGGATTCTTTCAGGGGCTTTACCTTCCAGAACATAATCGTGATTACCGGCGATAAATATCTTGTATTGATAATTTAATGAGCCGAACCATTCAATAAAATCCATCACCTCTTCACCGGTTCCGGCAAAAGATATGTCGCCGGAGTGGATAATCAGATCGGTAGCAGGCAAATTGTCCAGCTGTCGATGTTGATTGTGGGTGTCGGAGAGGTGGAGGATCTTCATTGTATTAAAAAGGTTATTATTACTTGAATATCTGTAGTGCTATGTGCGCACAGGCTTCGGCATCGGCCAGGGCATGGTGATGGTTCCCGAGCAGAAAACCACAATGAGCGGAGACGGTGTCGAGTTGATAATTGGATAAACCTTTAAGTTCAGCTCTGGCCTGACGCACAGTACAGAAGAACTCATAATCGGGATAGTCCATCTGGTACATACGGAAACAGGCTTTCAGACAACCTTCATCAAACCCCTTGTTGTGGGCGATAAGTGACAGACCTTCTATGAGTGGCTCAATCTGACTCCACACCTGCGGAAATATGGGCGCATTCACCGTATCTTCGTAGGTGATACCATGCACCCGCTTGTTCCAGTAACTATAGTACTCCGGCTCGGGACGGATAAGACTGTAAAACCTGTCTGTGATCTCTCCATCACGGACGACTACCAAACCCACGCTGCAAACGCTTGTACGTTGTTCATTAGCGGTTTCAAAATCAATTGCTGCAAAACTGTTCATCTGTTAGTAAAGTGTTATATATTTTATCAATTTACAATTAACGAATTCTCTCATCATATCTAAAATCTCAAACAAAACGAATCGTTTATCAACTCTTGTACATCTCCGCCATCTGCTGAACGATATCGGCCACTTCCAGCCTCAACCAGATCGGTTTCAGAACTTCGACATTCTTGCCATGTGAAAGCAATTCCTGCTGAAAATCATATGTAGGATGCAAAAGATATTGAAAGAGTGCATAGTCAGTTTGGTCTTCCACCAATGTTTGGGAGTGATGCAGGGGTAGTGTTTCAAAATATCTCCTTTGGTTGCCATTCACTTTGATCACAACCGTTTCGGGTGCTTCACCGTCGCTGTGTATGATGCCAAAGCTATGGTGAAAATAGTCCTCCGGTGAGAAATCAACCGGATAGAGGAATGGAGTATTGGTTACTTCCACCTGATGCAGACGATCCAGTGAGTAAAT
>DATGNN010000249.1:0-12288 GCA_035306725.1 Chitinispirillaceae bacterium
TTTGTAATCACTCTCTTTTCATGATTCGATTCCGATACCGATACCGACCCTGAATTCCGATATCTGAACAAAAACACTCCTTACCCCTTTTACTGTTTAATTACAATCTCCTATCGGGGTTGGAACTCGGAACTCGGTGTCGGGATCGTTTTCTGTATCTTCAATTCCTCAATCACTTTTTATAGCTTTCGATTATAAGAAAACATGTGTTATCTATTTGTAATCACTCTCTTTTCATGATTCGATTCCGATACCGATACCGACCCGGAATTCCGATATCTGAACAAAAACACTCCTTACCCTTTTTACTGTCACATTACAATTCCTATCGGGGTTGGAACTCGGAACTCGGCGTCGGGATCGTTTTCTGTATCTTCAATCCCTCAATCACTTTTTATAGCTTTCGATTATAAGAAAATATGTGTTATCTATCTGTAATCACTCTCTTTTTTATGATTCGATACCGATACCGATACCGACCCGGAATTCCGATTAAAGAACAAAAACACTGTTTACCCTTTTTACTGTCACCTTCCAATCTCCTATCGGGGTTGGAACTCGGAACTCGGCGTCGGGATCGGAATCGATTCTTAAACACTCAATTTCTCAATCGCTTTTAATAACATTGAATTAAAGAATATTATTACTTTTTACTATCTCCACACCGCGTTTAATCAGCTCATCTTTAATTCTGTAAAAGTTTTTGGAATCGAGCGGTTTTGACGCATCCTCTATTAGTACTGAAGAGAAATTCAGGTCCAGGGCATCACGGATGCTGTAATAAACACAAATATCAGAAGCCAGACCACAGAAAAAGAGCATTGATACACCTTTATCTCTCAGATAACCTGCAATTCCGGTCTTTTTCTTGTGTCCGTTATCAAAGAACCCACTATAACTATCAATGTACGGATCCATTCCTTTTCGGAAAATAGCTTCAATCTTTTTTTGATCAAGTCCGGAATGGATTTGGGCACCGCAACTGTTTTGTACACAATGATCCGGCCACAATATCTGCTTTTCACCAAACAGATCAATTTTGTCGTAATATTTTTTACCAATATGGTTTGAAGCAAAACTGACATGATCTGCCGGATGCCAGTCTTGGGTAGCTACAACCAGATCAAAAGAATTCTGAATTTTGTTTATTACAGGAATAATTTCATCACCATTAGGAACCTCAAGAGATCCACCAGGACAAAAATCATTCTGAATATCAATAATGATAAGAGCTTTCAATTCATTTTCCTTTTATATTGTTCAATGAGGCTGTCTCTTTTTTCTTTCAGTCCTTTACTTATCCCAATCTTGTATGTATGTGGATTTTCGAACCGTTTATATTCCTGAGGCAACATACCCAGCCTGCATTTTGTGTATCGGGATATTTCAGACAAACGTGGTTCAGAATTTAACCGCTTTCCATTTTTCATGACCGGATTTAAAAGAGCCTCCTTTTTATAATCCTTGATTCTCATTGATTTCAGAGGTTCAAAAGGATGAAACATCATTTCGGATTCATTTTCATTTTCGACAAATACCGCATCGGCTCCAATCCAGTTTCCATTACTGTCTGATAAACGAAATATCTTTTTTTTATCGGGTAATGATGTTTTTTCGAGAGTTTCAGTCAGTTTTATTTTTGATTTGCCGGAAAAAGATGACAATTTATAAACCCCATCAACTGCACCATCCGGATATCCGGTAACCAGATTTGTACCTACTCCATAAATGTCAACAGGTGCATTCTGAAGTTCCAGACTTCTGATAACAAATTCATTCAGTTTGTTTGATGCAGCGATTTTTACATAATGAAGACCAGCCTGGTCAAGCATTCTCCTGCTTTCTTTTGCAAGGTATGCAAGATCTCCGCTGTCGAGCCGGATCCCTTTAAGAAAGTTTCCTTTTTTTTCCATCTCTTTTGCTGTTTTAATTGCATTTGGTACACCACTTCCAAGAGTATCATATGTATCTACAAGCAGCACACATTTGGAGGGCCAATTTTCCGCAAATTTTCTGAATGCTTCAAGTTCATTGTCAAAACATTGTACAAATGAGTGTGCCATAGTTCCGGATACAGGTACATTGTAATCTTTTCCTGCACAAACATTGCTGGTTGCATCAAATCCCCCTATTATTGCAGCTCTGCTTGCATAATATCCGCCTGGGCCCTGGGCTCTTCGCAGCCCAAAATCAATAAGTGTCTTATTACCTGATACAAGTCTTAACCGGCTTGCTTTTGTTGCAATAAGAGTCTGGAAATTTAAAATATTCAGCAGAATTGTTTCAATAATCTGCGCTTCAATGATTGATGCTTCTATTTGAACGACCGGCTCTGAAGCAAATACGATTTCGCCCTCATTACACGAGAATATATCTCCCCTGAATCTGAAATTTTTCAGGTACGAAAGAAAACTATTATCAAAGCCGTTTTCTTTCAGAAAATCAAGGTCGCTTTCGTCAAATCTTAAATTCCCGGTTATGTCCAGAAAGTCCTCTAATCCGGCGAATACTGCATATCCGCCATTGAATGGATTTTTTCTGAAAAAGAAATCAAAAACCGCTTTGTCATCTTTTTTTCCATTAAAAAAATAAACCTGGCTCATTGCCAGTTCATAAAGATCGGTATATGTGAAAGTAAAATCAAACATAAAGTTTGTTCATTTTGTATGGTTTATGTTACCCGGATTGTCTGCCTTTAAAACTGTAAAAGAGAATGTACTTCCTTTTCCGGTTTCGGAATTAACCCAGAGTTTTCCACCATGTGCTTCAATAATGTTCTTTGCAATTGTCAGCCCCAATCCACTGCCCTTTTTTCTTGATTTTTTTGCTCCTTTTGTTCTGTAAAACTTTTCAAAAATTTTTCCCTGATCTTCACTATTGATTCCGGGTCCAGTATCACTTACATTAACCTGTAAAAACTTATCCTTGTCATCGACACTGATTGATACCTTTCCGTTTTCACCCGAATAACTGATAGCGTTATCTATCAGGTTCATAAGTACCTGTTTCAATCTGTCGTGATCTGCCAGTGTCATCAGATGATCTTTCTCAGGAATCAGCAGTTCCAGTTTTTTATCTTCCGGAACCGATATAATTCTCATAGTCTCTTTTATCAATTTTGTAAGATTTTCTTTTTCCAGTCGTATTTCTGTAGAACCGGTCTCAATTTTAGTCAAGTCGAGCAGCTCATTAAGTAAAGATGCCAGCCTTTTTCCTTCAGATTCAATAATGCCAAGGAATCTTTCGCGTTCTTCTTCGGTAAGATCAATATCTTTGGCAAGCAGGGTTTGTGTCATGCCTATTATTCCTGTAAGCGGCGTACGGAGTTCATGAGAAGCCATTGATACAAATTCACTTTTGGACTTATCAAGTTCCCGAAGTCGTTCATTTGCAGTATCCAGTTCCCTGTTCTTGATTTTAAGTTTATTTTCATTTTCCCGAAGTAATGTATCAGACTGTTTTTTTACAACCGCATTGGCAAACATCATTGCTGCTATTCTCAATACTTTCACAATTTCTTCAGACCAGGCCTGCTTTATTTTATACGATTCAAATACGAGGTATCCCAGGGTTTCTCCCTCAAAAACCAGGGGCGCAACAATAAGGGATCTGATTTTATGTTGTTTCAGTTTCTGTTTATATTCGTAATCCGGTAAAATTTCGACGTCAGGTACATAATATATTTCGTGTTTATTCCCGTGGTTGATATAAGGAAAATCATCAATATGAATACGAACCGGGTTGTAAATGTTTCTATCAAGCTCTTTTTTATGCCATTCGTATTCACATTTTAACCACTTTTCGTTATTTTCTTCGAATAGACAGATGCACCCCCTGTCCATATTTGACAATTTTGTAACCAGCTTTAATGAATTGTTTATAACCTTGACAAAGTTATCGATTTTTACATTTATCAGATTTGCAGATAAAGTACCTGTCAATTTTTCCAGATTTGCCCTGAAAAGTAGTTCTTTCTCTGCCATTTTCAGTCTGGTAATGTCATTACCAACAGAAAGTATTTCAATCACATTACCCTGTCTGTTTTTTAGAGGCTTGTTTGTGTATGTAACCCATACCCGTTCTCCATCAGAACGAACATTTTCGTGTACCATATTGACATATTTATCCGGATTCTGGACCATGTCTGATATCATTGAAGAGATTTGGTTTTCCAGTTCGGGTCTCTTAACAAAAAAGACAGATATTGACTTTCCCAACACTTCCTTTTCAGTATACCCGAAAAACGAAAGTGTGTAATCATTAACAAATGTAACCTTCCCGTCTGTATTCCATCTGAATATTATACTGTTGGCGTTCTCGACTATTTCACGGTATCCGGATTCCTTTATAACACCATTTTCTTCATGTTCCGGTTCTTTATACTTGCAATGATTGCTTTGAGTGTTTTCATTTTTTCCTGCATCATCAACCGGGTCCTTGTTTTTTATCATGTTTTCAATTGTTTTATTTATATTTTTACGGGTAGATTCCTTTTCTTCAATCATTTTCCTCCTCCTTAATACATCGACTAAAGTCGGAGCAATACGTATCCATATATTGATTCGTGGGACCTTAGTTTATCTGTGAATGATTCAACAATCTCTTCTGCTTGAAAACTGTTACCCATTGGGAAAGCATGTATTCCGGAAATTCTTTCAGATGCTGATTGAATACTGTTCGAAATATTCGTAACAAGAGTATCTGAAAGCAAAAAATGAATTATATGAAATTTGGCCATATTTCTTGTGTCAGACGTAATTTTATTTACCCCGACAATCATATTATCAACAGTGAATGTATCATACATTTTTTTAAAACCAGAAACATTTGATCTTCTGCTCATCTTGTTAATCCGAAAAGATAAGGTAAAAGCGGAGTGTCTCTATGGCTCCGGATTTTAACAATCAGGTAGCAAATTATAAGCCTGAAAAATCATATTCCTCAACAAATTAGTGAATATTGCCGTCGTTTAAACCCCGTAATTTATTTTCCTGTACGAAGATACTGGTATTGGGCAAAAAATTGATGGCTAAAAGAAACCGGTCCTGGAAGAAAAAACTCGTGACAGCTATTTAATAATTGCCAACGAAAAGAACTGTGTTTATCTAGTCTATCTCGTGATGTACCAATATCTTGAACAACATCTCAAAGTAATTATCACTTTTGGGCATATAATTCTGGAGATAAATATCATGAAAAAAGATAAGAAAAAAACTAACAGCGGTTCGTTTGAAAATAATCTTGAGGATATCGTTGATTATCTTGATTCTGAGCTTAAAACAGCACAAATAAAAGATTACTCATGCAATGGTTTACAGGTTCAGGGCAGTAATACTGTTAAAAAGGCTGCATTGGTTGTGGATGCCTGTATGGAAGCATACAGGATTGCTGTTAAAAATGAATGTCAGTTAATAGTTGCTCATCATGGAATTATCTGGAATGGACTTAAATCAGTAACCGGTTCCGTTTATAATCATATCCGGTACCTTATACAAAATAACCTTAACCTCTATGCATCACATCTTCCTTTGGATCTTCATCCACAACTGGGAAATAACGCCCGTTTGGCATCAATTATCGGCCTTAAAAAACTTGAACCATTTGGTCTGTATAATGGTATTAATATTGGATTTGAAGGAGTTTTACCGAGAGAAACAAAACTTGATCTGATTGTACAGTTACTTTGCCGCAAATTAGGCGGTGAATGTACTGTTCTTCCATTCGGAAAAGAAATAGTTAAAAGAATCGCAATTGTTTCGGGCGGCGGCGGTGGTGAACTTGATGAAGCAATAGAGAAGGGTATTGATTGTTTTATAACAGGAGAAACTTCACACCAGAATTACCATTCTGCTTTGGAAGCCGAAATTAATGTAATTTATGCAGGTCATTACTATACCGAAAAACCTGGAGTACAGGCTATTGGGAACATTCTTGAAGAAAAATTCAATATAGAAACTGAATTTATTGATGTTCCGACCAATTTTTGAATCATTCCCGAATCAGACAATTATTTTCGTATCAATGGTGCGCGCGCATTACAGCAGGAATTTTCGTAGTATAAGGTCTGAAGGCTGTTTTTAATATTTATTTTTAAAACAGTGAAATAAAGTATTATTAGTTTTTAACATTCTGCAGGTTTATCATGTCTTCAAAAAAAATACCAGTAATTAATTATTCAGATATCAAAGGGAAAAATTTCTTCAATGAGATTATTTCTTCAAGACAATCCAGAAACAAGGAGATTGTTTCCAGGGTAGAAAATATTCTCGAAAATATAAAAAATGAAGGTGACAAGGCTCTGATCGAATACACCCGAAAGTTTGATCTGGTTGAACTTTCTGCAAAAGAGTTGAAAATCCCTGAAAAAGAGATCAGTGAAAGGGCAAATCTTGTTGATTCGGATCTGAAAAAGGCTATTAATGAAGCAGCAAAGAGAATAGAACAATATCATGAAAAGCAGGTTGTAAACGGTTTCAAAATGAAAACTTCGGAAGGTGTTCTGGGTCAGCGTGTAATTCCACTTTCTCGCATTGGAGTTTATATTCCAGGAGGCAAAACAGTTTACCCGTCAACGGTATGCATGGATATCATACCTGCAAAAATTGCCGGGGTTAAATCTATTGCTGCTGTAACCCCTCCCCGCGACAATCTCGATCCTGGTGTTGCATATGCGCTAAAACTTTTAAATGTTTCTGAAGTATACCGTGTTGGAGGTGCTCAGGCTGTCGGGGCACTTGCGTACGGAACAAAAAATATTAAAAGCGTAGAAAAAATTGTCGGACCCGGTAATGCATATGTTGCTGCAGCAAAACGGGCTGTTTATGGCATAGTTGATATAGATTCCATAGCAGGGCCCAGTGAGGTAGCAATAATGGCTGATGACTCAGTTAAAGCAGAATGGGTCGCACTGGATCTTCTTGCACAGGCAGAACATGGCACTGGTGATGAAGTAGCAATCTGTGTAACAGAAAACCGCGAATTTGCAGAAAAAATTGCATCAGCTGTTGTTGAGGAAATAAACAGGTCTCCGCTTATAAAAACATTTGACAGTTTACCCGAAGACGCAATATCGGTGTTCGTTACAGATTCACGTGAAGAGAGTATTGACCTTGTTAATGAGTTTGCACCGGAACATTTGCAGATCATGACCAGGGAATATACGGCTGATGTCGAAAAAATTGTAAATGCTTCGGCTATTTTTCTCGGTCCATATACTCCTGTTGCCCTGGGGGATTATTTTATCGGAACAAATCATGTTTTGCCAACAGGCGGAGCTGCAAAATTTTCGTCGCCTTTGGGTGTGGACAGTTTTGTAAAAAGGATCTCGGTAGCTGAGGTTTCATCGAAGGGTTTAACAAATGCTGCACCCTATGTTTCGAAATTTGCCCGATGCGAAAATTTTATTCACCACGCTTTGAGTGTTGAAAGAAGAGTTGACGGTTGATATAACAGGTTTTGTTATAAAGTGACTTCTTTATTGTTTTCACTTTGTGATTAGCACAGGCATCCGCTGGTTTAAACAGACAGTTGTTTACATTACGGAAACAGCGAAAACAAAACTTGGTTAGTAATAAAAATATAAAGATTATCCGTGTCGCCGGACGCAATATATGCTTTAAAAGATATCTTGTTCGCCGAGCGGACACGTCCCCCGCGATAGCGTATTGCAGCTCTGAAACTTCTGTTTGGGGGCGTGTGGTAAACTGTGAATAGTCACTATTTTAGAGAACTTTTAATTGCCTTTTTTTACTTGGATCTTACTCTCAAGTTTAACTTGCATGTCCAGGTAGATACTTTAATTTGCTACTTTCATGATTCCTTTTATGTCTGAATTTATTAATGTAATAACCATTTAGATTGCAGATTAAAACGAATGCAGTATTACACAGGCAAATATCGCATATATTATTTTGAACAAGAATTCAGAGATAAAGACATTATTTGAAAAAGGAAAACATAATGAAACGGATTAAATTTACATTATTGCTTTTAATAGTCACTTTGTTTTACTCCTGCCAGAAAAAACCGATAATTATTGGTGATTTTAATGGAGAAAACCGGGTTACATTCGAACAATTAAGAGAAAACCCGGAACCCTATATTTTCAAGGAAATCAGTTTCGAGGTGGGAGACTTTAATATAATTCAACATGGAGTGGATGTAACTTCAAAAGAAGACCGCACCCTTGTTTGTTCATATAAAGAAAGAAAATATACAAGGATTGAGAAAATTATTGAAGCGTATGAAAATGGTGATACAGCATTTTTACCGGATGGAGGAAACTGGAATATATACTACAACAGTATTCTCCCAATTCAACTCGAAACATCAGAAAGTGACTGGAAACATCTGGAAAACAGATACACTATCCCTGAGCAATACATTAAAAACGACAATAAATTCATTTACACTTCAGAGAACACAGATTCACTCATATTCAGTGGAGTACTTTTTGAATCAAGAAGAGTTTTAATGAAAGATTCATTGAGAAAAGAGTTAAAAAGCAAATATAAAAAAGAATTCAGCATTACATATAACCGCGTTTATCTTACAGGAATAAAAATTATTCCACGCTGATATCTTTTACAAATGTTGTATCGACCAGTTTTCCCTGTGAATTCTTTGACTTGAGCATAAATTCTCCATCCGGGTCAAGAGATAATCTGAAAGATACGTTAGCCTTTTTTGATAACAAAGGCATCCTGTAAAGGAGCTCATTTCTTACATTTGACATTATTTTGAATTTATCCAGTGGTATCTTTACATATCCGGTATAGTTATTACCATTTACTTTCAGGCTATTTATTACCATACAGTCAAGATTACCACCCTCTCTATAAACACAGTAATCATCATCTTCATAAACCCATAAATACACAGGGATTTCGCAAGCAAAATTATATATAACAACCGCAGCAGTTATTGTTTCATCCAGATTGAATTCATCTTTTGATAAAGAAATACCTGCATAAGGAGTAATTATAGTACAGTAATCATCAGTTTCTTCTGTTTTCGCTTTTGTGATTTCGTCGTCTTTGTACTGCTCATCATTGAGATAAATAATTCCTGCAATTTTTTGATCTCCGCTCAAAAGATTTTTGAGGAATTCCTTTCTTATAGGATCTGTAAAGAACTCACTGCTTATTGTCATTTCATTAGTTATAATAATTTTATCAGGGTATTCAGGCATTTCACCCTTTGTATCATTTCTTTCTCTTTTGATTTCCTCACTAAATACCGGCAGTACCCACTTATAGTTTTCTGAAGACAACGATTTTTCCTTTATACAGAGGTCAAGACTGTAATGAGAAGGATCTGGCTGGCCGCGATAATTGGCATAAACAGAAACTTTCTGACCTAATAAAACATGTTTTTTAGAAAAATATGCTTTTCCCTCATGCGCATGAACATTACCCCAAATAAAAGAAAACGGTTTCAGGCCTGCTACAGGTTTGCCTCCGATAAAAAGCTTATCTCCTATGGAAATACCCGATCCGGTAAGATGCATAATCTGGTAATGTAGTGCACTGTAGTCTATCTGAGCAAGATTTGAAACAGTAGCGTAAATCTGTGAATCGAGACTTAAAGTATGATCTATTTTCAGAAACGGATTAAATATAGCCTGTATTTTCTCCTGCATTGCAGAAAGAAAATTTACATCAAATCCTATTTTACCTTCACTTTTTAACGAAAGGGATATACCCAGTTTCAGTTCTACCCAGGTAAGTACATATTTAACCGTATCGGCCCATTTCCACGCCTCAGGAAAATCTGCATCTAATTTTTCCTTATCCATCATCGACCACACCGCTCCAAGCTCAACCGCAAGTGATATAATTCCCATTGGATCGAGACTGCCATTAAGAAAATACTCCTCCTGGTCTTTTCCTGTTTTCTTTTTACCAAAACTTACCTGCGCCGCCAAAGCAAAACCCAGTTTAAGTATCACTGCCCATTCAAGCCAGGCAAAATATCCCGGAAGATTACTACCGCAAAGCTCCTTCGTTTTCATGGCTTCCCTGAAAACATAATCGATATTAACCAGCTTTCCATCTGATTCACCAAAACCAAGTGTTCTATTGATATTTTTTGAATTATTTGAATTCCAGAAAGAATTCTGACGTTCTTCATACTCTTCTACAAAACTCGCATATTCGGTATCACTTCCTGTCAATGCAATAGCATACGCCTGTTTGAAAACTACTGCAAAAAACTGACACAATCTCTGTTCTTTATCAAAAAAATGCTGATCCGATAAGTCTTTACCTTTGAAAACTTCATGAAGTTTCTTGTTCTGGAAACTCTTCTTAAATGATTCTTTGTCGTGTACAGGTCCCATGCTCGCAAGTATTGCCGCATGTTTTGGAAGCGCAAGCGCATCAATAAGTGATTGAAACTTTTTCTTGTCGTTTTGCCCCTCTTTTATTTTCCGCAAGAAAGCAAGGAGAACAAAATACGCAATGCATGTTGATAATTGAAGTATCCATGTGTGCTGCGGATCTTTTGCTATAGAAGCAACCTGCTCATCAGTGAAAAGTTTGTCGATCTTTTCAAGTACTTCTGTGGGCAAAAGTAAAATATATACAAGTTCCTGCCTGTATGAATCCACCGAACCAGTATTCTCTCCCCATGGATTTACAACTATCTTGTTTCTTTTCCAGGTATGATTTCTAAATGAATATGGACGAAAACAGATATCCTCTTTATCCAAAGAAGGCGTATTGTTATAATTCTCAAATATAAACCCTTTCCCATTTTCACCGGGAGAATCCACTGTAAACATAGTTTTCATGCATCTCTCCGATTCATCATCAGCTACATCTCCTGCCATTGGCGGCGGGCTCCAGCAGTAGTCCAGATTACGTACCCAGATCTTCAAATATGACCCGGCTTCGTAACGGTCTATTGAAGAGATTATTTTGTTTATCGAATCCTTGTCTTTTCCCTTGTCAGAGAGATTTTTCGCGATTTCCTGTTTCATGGATGCTGCTTTTCTCTCCCGGTCTTCTTTTGTTTCATCATTGCGTATAACCGCTTTAACCTTTATCTGAATTGTATTGCATGTACCGTCTTCATTTTCAATAAGTCTGTAATTTATTTTCTCCCTTACATGATTTTTATCTCTATTTGAACAGTAGATCCCTTCAACAACAATTTTTTTACCATCAGGTTCCGGCTTATATCGTTCATAAGCAGGTGTTTGGCCATTAACCTTATTGTTCTCTCCACCGTGTTTGCGACTCCACACTATTTTAGCTTCATACCAACCGGCCCGCGGAATATCATCAGTAACCCACCCTTTTTCCTTTTCCAGTCGTTTACGGTCTCCTCCTATGGAAGCCGGCTGTAAAAAACCCCAAACATGAATGTTTGGAAAAGTCGTGTAATCTCCATCTATTATGGGCTTATATGTTTTTACCTGAATGATTATCCACTGGCTTACCTGTGTACATATAACTGTATTGCTTTTTCCTTTTGCATGAATCCGTGCAGCTTCCTTTAACATTTCATCAATTGGTATACGTGAACTGCCCTCAAATTCCGGGATATTGTTGCTTTTCTGGGCATATTCAACCACCTGTGATGTAGCTTTACCGCGGTCTTTTCGCAAATTCAAGGCTGCATTTGCCCTTTGTAATATGCCCTCTTTTTCTATCAGGCTGTAATGCGGAGCATAATACCGTTTCGTATCCCATTTGTTTCTATCCGCATCACTCCAGAATATATCAACACGACGCCATGAATCGGGAGCGCTCAGGCTCCTTCTATTGGATATAATTGAATTTGCACCAGACATTTTTTATTCTTGCTTATTCTGTTAAAGTGTTTAAAAGATCTGTTTCTGTATCTTTATCTTCATTGTTTTCAAATTCTGAATTATCCTGATTCTTACCAGAATCATCAGGATGAATATGAAGCGTATCTCCTTCAAAAAACGGAAAACCAGGAATTCCTACATTAATTGAAGGTGCATCAGGGAGAAGTAATTGAAAATTCTCTGTGGTTTTTATTGAAAACTCACTGTAGATTTGTTTAAAATCCTTATCTGTAATTTTAACCTTTTTATTCTCTTCAAAATTTATTTGCATATTAGTAACATTATCAACAATATTAGCTTTAAAAGGCACCCACACGTAACTATATCTTAATCCATTGACATAATCAAATGCACGAGCACCCTTTTTCTCTATCTCTTCATCTCCCTGCGTATCATCCCACTGTGGAATCGCAAGCTCAATACCTGCTTCGAAAATATCCGGATTATCACCGATAATTTCTTTATTTATC
>DATGNN010000250.1:0-4986 GCA_035306725.1 Chitinispirillaceae bacterium
TTCTGATAATTTCGTTTTGAGTGCCTTTTACAGCTTTTTTGGATATCAGTTTGGCAATTCTACGCCCGGACAGTGAAACAAGTTCGCAATTAATTATTGATGCCTTGGAAAGGTTAAAATGAATCTTGATCTGGTTATTGTTCATTTTTAAAGAAGGTGCCGAAAATGTATTTCGTTTGTTTCTTGTCAAAATGCTTGTGGTATCATTGATAGTGGCGTAGAATTGAAGTTCACCTGAGGAGTTCAATATATTAATTCTGGTTTTATCAGAGTTGGTTTCATAAGAAATCTTGTTAATCACAGATCCTTTTTGTTTTACTTCAAAGTTATTTGAAGAATTTTCGCTGTAGCTGATTTGTCCGCCCAGCATATCCAGATTAAACTGATCTAAAACAGAGAGATTTGTTGAAGAACCATCTTTATTATAATTGGAAGTTAAAACGGTATCCCCATTAAAGTTAATCGAATACTCTTTATTACCATCGATTAAAACTTCACGAATAAATGTGCTGTCACTCATGTAAATAGAACGTGAAATATTATTTCCGCTGTTATCATATTTAAAATTAATAAACATGAGATGATTGTTTGCAGAGTCAAAAATATCCACTTTTTCGATTGGATTAACAAAAACCGTAAAAGGTAATAAAAGGACTAATAAAAGCGCATAACTACTTTTAAAAAGATATTTCATATATGTCTATCCTTGGCTTGTGAGTAGTACGATAAATTGATTCAATCTATAATATAAGAAAAAGTTGATTAATTTCAATAACAATTTCCAAATATATTGAACTATTATATTATAAATATGAACTAAAGGAGGGGAGGGTATTCTGTCTCATCCGAAATAATACCAACGCCTTCCATTTCAACCAGCCACCCAGGTCTGCAAACAGGACCTTCAACAGTAATCAACGAAACATTATCCGGTATTCTTTTGTTCAAAATATCAGTTAGTAAGGGATAATGTTTTGGATTACGAAGATAAAGAATAAGGTACATCATGTCAGAAAGTTTAGCACCATGGGGTTCAAGAAGTGCTTCCACATTATCGATAGTTCTGTCAAGCTGTTTCCTGACATCGCTCTCGTAAAGAATGTTGCCATTTTTATCAATACTTGCAGTACCGGAAATATAAAAATGAGACCTGTCACCGAAACGGATTCTGGTTCCACGATCGAATGTAACCCCATACACACTTGTGCATGAAAGATTATCCAGAGCTTCCATTTTTATAATCTGTCCCTCTTTTATGTTCCCTATATTAAGAGCATCCATAGAAACAAGACGATGTGGATCAAAGGATTTACCCTCAATTCCTGTTGATGCGATATATCTTGTTTGAGGTGTTAGCCCAATTTTGTCAAACAATTCCCTTCGTTCCTTAACCATACCAGCATAGTTGTTATCTATATCTCTTACATAGATCCATGTACGGATAGTATTATGTCTGAGATCCATTTTATGCCACTGAAGACATTTTGTGTAATCTGAAAAAATATTTCGGGTTTGAGATGCAGAATCGGATGATGAATTATCAGTAAAATTTGTACACCAAAGAATAGAATAGTTTTTTCCAGCAGTACATACTTTCTGAGAGTTGTAATCTTTTTGATTCGTAAAAAGATTCTGACGGAATGAACCTATTTCAGATTTTATGTGGTAAACTAACATTCCTAACGGACCTCCACCAAGAGGACCTTGTTGAATGAAAGAGACTGCACCGGGTGATACTTTCTGGAACAGATCAGAATTAATCAGGAAATTGAAATCATTTGTAATATCACTGAAATAGAATCTTGTAAATTGTAAAGTAGATTCATCAAGACCATTTTCGAGAAGAGTTGCAGCATACAGGTCGGTTAATTCACTGATTGCATCCTCAAAAGAGAGACCTTCACTGGATACCAATGTGAAATAACATTCCTGAACTCCGGATGGTGTTGAGAATGTTGTTAGTTTCATTCCCTTTGTTGTGTCAAAAACTGTGTGCATTAATCACCTCCGTGTTTGCTGGCTACAAAATTTAAAATGAACAGGTTACAAAAATATTCCACTCCGGTTTTTGAAAACCGAAGTGGAAAAAAATAATTATTATCGTTTTTTTTAACGTACAACTGAAATCAATCTTTCTCTGGTTGAATGATTGTCAGAAATTTTAGCAATATAAATTCCCCTGCTCAATGAAGAAGGCAAAGGTATATACATTGACCGTTTTGCATTTGTATTTTCAGCAAAGATATTGGATTTATTTAACTGCCTCCCACAAAGGTCAAGAAGTGTAAATTCAATATCTCCTGTTGCTGTAACGAAAAGGATTCTTTCATTTGCCAGGAATTTGATATTGGAAATATGTTTGTTTGTGTTTATTGATTTGATATCATCAGAGTTAAAATAACTGATTGAAGTTGGATTGTATAAATCTTGTAAATATTGACCATCAGCTACAAACTCTTCTATGTTAGTTTTTTCAATTTTCTCGTGGTTGATGCGATTTTCCAGAGCTTTCATAAAAGCAGTAGAATCTGAAGATTTCATAAAGTCTGTATAGTATCCTGCATGTGGAATACATAGATCAATCCAGCAGGCAATGATCTCTTTTTCGGATTGTGAAAGGGTTGCTCCTTTATGACCACCTTCAATTTTCTGCATCAATTTGCTGTTTTTTGAACTTTCACTAAAATATGCACGTTTAGGAGGGGCGGGATCATAAAGGTTAATCCATTTGACATATGTTCCTTCATCCTCAGTAAGTGATATATAGGAGCGGGTCCAATATTTTTTAGAAGGACGATTAAGTGCATGTTTATTTTGATTGAGATCCTCACACCATATAAGATCACCACGAAGATCAGGTTTTTGTGTACCATCATGACATTCTATACAATGTTCATCCCAGATCGGCTGAACAAATTTGCGGTAATTGAAACCTTCATTTTCAATGCCATTAAATGGTGTCAATGGCTTAGGCCCTGTTTGACCTGCAATAGACTGGCCTTTTGGTGGAAAGCTTTCATTTTTGTCTTCATGGCATCCATAACAACTGAAAGTTTCACCTGGCATGAGAGTCGACCAGCTTCTCATGGTCTGAACGCAATAACCATTTTCATCAAGTAACTGAAAGTAAACCGGTTCAAGGGCAGGAACTTCAAAAGATGCTGAACCGTCCTCATAAACAGGGGCTTCACCTAAAACCCGTTTAGCTTCCCATGATCCGGTCCATCGCGAAACAGGTGTCATTTGGTATCCGTCGTAATCGCTTCCAGTATATCCGACCTGATGGTTTATTCTGTAATCAAGTGCGACAACACGAATTTTCTTGACAGTTCCTTGAGGAACCTGCTTGCCACCGCTTTGTACCATACCAGTACCATAATGAACGTCTTCAACCGTAAACACGCCGGTTTTTTTAGTCCAGTCTGCACCTACTCTGGGCATTGGGGGTTTTTCTCTTTCTTTTAGAAGCACAGGCTGGCTTACAGACTGATCATCCCACGCAATAAGTTCCCGTTCGCCATCAACATTCATAAAATAGAGTTTAAAAAGTTTTGTTGATGAACTAGGTCTCCAGGAGATCAGAAAATTTTCTTCATCGAGAGGCCACGGGTTCTGAAATGTAAACTCAACACCACCATCGGTACCAAGGAAAAAAGTGTTTTTAGGCTCTCTTTTTGGAGCTACAAGCTGAACAGAACTTGAACTGTTCCGGCCCAGATAGGGATCTATTACAACAAGTTCACCATTGTAGGTTGCGTGATGCCCACTAATGACAGCCATAATTTTACTGCTACCAGGAATTTGACGTCCATGAATGATAGTCATGGGCCATGTTAACTGATTTCCAAAATATTCAGTTTGATTGGTACCATCGGGATTCATGGTAAACAGTCCCATAGCATTCATCAAGGTACGGTCATTGTATTCCCATCGGGTGTACATTATCTTTCCGTTATCCATAAGAACAGGATAAAATGTGTGTACCTGATCGTAACACACTCTTCGGAGATATTTTCCACTTTCGTGACACATATAAAGATTGCTGGTTTGGTTGTATGCACAGTCTACCATGCCAAAGCATCTTGATGAATTGAACATTATATCACCATTCTGCAGATAGCACGGCTCATAATCAGATACTTTGAGTCCTGATGGGTTATGTGTAATTTGCCGTTGTTTTGAGGGATCATCTAATTCAAGTTCAAAAAGTTTAAAACCTTCAGGCATGGCGAAACCGCCTCTTGAAGAGCCAGAACCTTTGCACCAGGCAAAAAGAAGTTTTTTACCATCAAATGATACACAAGGATCTTTTAAAACACCACTTGGATCTTCAAGAATGTACGAATGTTTTGAATAATAGTCCTTAAATTCCAGTAAACAGAGGGCGGATTGGTTTTCCCATTCAGTAGCTACGGACATCGGCCAAAGTCCTTCTGTAAATCCTACCAATGGACCACCCATGTTATGGTGTTTTGCAAAAATGATTTTCTGAATATCTTCGGCATAAGGTTTCATTCTGTACACACGCCGCCAATGACAGGCACTCTCGAAGGAACCGTCACATTTTTCTGCGTATTCTGCAGGAAGAGACGCTTTAATTTGTTCAGCAGTCCCACCCTGAGCTTTCCAGTCATCGACTATCTCTTTTGGAATGGAACCAGGCATCTTTTCATCAATTATACTGGAAAAACTAGTTTTTACAGATAATGAAACAAAAGCTACGACTAACAGCCAAATTTTAAGCTGCTTGTTCACACATTTTAGAACAGCTAAATTTGATGAACACATGGTCTCCTCCTTCTGGGGTAATGTTTCAGATTTTTCTGGATCTATTCCCATTGTAAGAACAATAACCTGAAATTGGTGAAAAACAACTTTGATGCTCAGACATCTCAACCGTATAAGTTATTTGGATTTTACCCATATGTTCAATAAAAATTAAAAGAATTTGTCAAAATGTGGAACTTATGAACTACATGAAAAAGA
>DATGNN010000251.1:0-3304 GCA_035306725.1 Chitinispirillaceae bacterium
TAACTCTGTTTATCGACCAGCTGGAAAAACCTTCATTCGTTTTAAAACTGTACGATTCTCCTGGTAACCCTAAGGATTTATCTCCTATAAGTTCTCAACAGACTGTAACAGCCGGACAAACTTGTACTGTTTATGGTCACATTTTCGATACAGCAGATGTGTGGTATGAGGAGTATGATCAATACATCAAATGGAGTATAAAAGAAACGGATGCGGGGATTTTACCGGAACCATCGAAGGGTGTTCAAACTTCGATAACACCAATAGTAGCAGGTATAATTCATATTGTTGCCGAGTTTGTTGATGTATCAAATCCGGTACAGCCTGTTTCGAGAGCTGAAGCAGAAATACTTGTCAAGGCTGATGTAGCCCATAAAATTGATATTCAACAATCATTGGACGACACCATTAATTACGGTTATGATAACTTTGATCTCCTTGTTTTCGAAAAGAATAAAGTGCAGGACAGCCTTTATGCGATTGTAAGGGATAAGTATGGAAATTTTGTTCGTTATGCCGACAGGGCATCATGGAAAAGCGAGGATCTTTCGGTTGCATCACTTGTACAGTCTTACGGAGTTCTTGGCATAATTGTAAAGCAGCGGGACGGAGTTGGCAAGGAGACAATAATAATCGTTTCTGAAGACGGGTTGATTCCGGATACTATTACTGTTACAAGCAGCGGAGAACAATCTGCAGTTGCTTACATAATAGAACCAGGGAAGCCGGTACCACCAAATGTACGGAGCTATTATCATAAGCTTTTTCTGGATGCAGGTAACATTTCACGCGGTACCCTGATCGCGATTGAGAGCCCACGGCCGTTGATTCCCGATTCGAATCAAAATAGTTCTGTTAATTCGTATGGTAAAGTGGTTGTATATGATGCGGTTGGGAATGTGGTAAGATCAGACCTTAAACTGGTTGCCGCCGGTTCATCCAGAACATACGGAGTATTATGGGATTATACCAATCGTAACAAAAGACAGGTTGGTGAAGGAGCTTATCTGTTTGTTGTCAATGCACGCTTTGTGGATAATTATAATAGAATACAGCCATTTATTGAACAGGTTAAAGTTGCTGCAATAACAAGGTAGTTTGTAAAATCCCGGTCTATAGCGAATTAAACGTTTTTGATCTATTTTCCGTACCTGATAAATTAGTGGGCGGGTAGATATACAGATTTTACTGCATGAGTTTCTGGATTATCTCTGTAAGCTAAAAAAAAGCAGTTAACCTGGTTTGAAGGTGGTGTTTGCTGAGATTGGAAACAGGTAACAGATTGTTGAGGCAAAAAAGAGGCACTGATTTTAAAAGTCTGTGCCCCTTTATATTTAAAATTATTATTGAACAGAACTCTTCATTTTTTTACCATGCGTTGACTTGCCACTTTTTTTCCTGGCTCTGTTTCTGGAAAACTCTTCTTTTGATACCAGTTTGGAAAACTGTTCCTGTGTCAGTATCTCTTTAACTTTCAGCAGGTGGTTTGTTCTTTCCTGAGATATTCTGGTATGTAAGTTTCCGAGTTCCTGTGCTTGCCTGTCGAGATCACCCTGTGAAGGATTTTCTTTTAGAAGTTCATCCTTGATTTTCTTTCTAATCTCACGAACTTCCTTAAAATGCTCCTTTTTAAGTGGTTCGAATTCATTATGAAGAGTTTTAAGTTTTTCCTGCTGCTCTTCATTCAATTCCAAAGCGCACCACATACGGTGATTTCCGTTCTTTTCTGCAGCCTGAGAGAATGATGCCACAGGGATAAGAACAAGGGTAAAAAGTATCAAAGTAGATCGTATGGTTTTCATAAGAAAACTCCTTTCGATAAAGAGATTATTTAATAACCATCAACAACCGCGTACAGATCGAAATCCTGATGGATATCATCACCGTTGAGGTAATCCCTAATGGTCTGCAGCTCACTGGCAACCTCCGGTTGAATGGTGGTGTTATCTGTTTTTTGATGAGTTATAATCTGTAAGGATCCAAGTATCAAAACAATAGATGCCGCAAACGCAAACAATGTTTGCTTAATTGTGTTGTTATGCGAGATCTCTTTTTGAATGTTGTTATAAATGTCTGATGGCAATGGCGGTGCTTTTGCCAGTTCTTCGTAAAACAGTTTTTCCTGTCTCATGCTAATACCTCCAAAGGTTCTTTTTCACTAAATCTGCTTCTTATCTTTTCTTTCAGTCTGTGTAATCTGGTACGAAGTGTTCCGGATGTAATTCCTGTAATCTCTGCCAGCTCATCAAAAGACATTCCGTCAACTTCTTTTGCTGTAAGTAAGAAACGCTCCTCCTGAGTTATTTCAGACATGACCTTTTCAATAATTTCTCTGGTTTCATAACTGTCATGCCGTTTGTCTCTTATTGTATCCTGAAATGGGTCATGTCGTTTAAGAACTTTCTGTTTTTTGAAATGAAGCATACCAACATTAAATGCTATACGATAAATCCAGGTTGAGAGGGCAGATTCACACTTGAATTTATTAAGGGATTTATGAACTCTGATAAAGGTGTCCTGAAGAAGTTCGCGTGCTATCTGCTCATCTGCACTCATTTTAATCAATACTCTCCAGATGTACGGAGCATAGAAATCATAAAGGGCTTTAAATGCCTTTTTATCTCCTTTTATTGCACGTTGAGTCGTTATTTTATCGAGTTCTTTCATCATGTTATCCTTTTTATCATATTAGATGGCTTAAGGAATGAAAATGTTACAGTCTGTTTTTACGTCCCGGTTTTGAGAATATTCTGATATTCAGCACGAATTGTTTTCTGCCAATGGGGCATTTTGTATTTTTTACTGCAAAATCAGAATATACCAGAGATGCATTTGTTCTATAAACAGGGGTTTCGTGATGAATGATGAAAGGGCTACGGTTGTTGTAGGCAGTGATCATGCCGGTTTTGAAATGAAAGAGTTTGTAAAAAACTACCTTTCAGAAAAAGGCTACTTATATATTGATATTGGCGCACCACAAGAAGATCCTTCAGACGATTATCCAGTTTTTGCTTTCAAACTGGCTAAAACTGTTTCTGCCAATAAATGTAAACGGGGAATTCTTATGTGTGGAACCGGTATCGGTGCTTCAATAGCAGCTAATCGCATAAAGGGAGTAAGAGCTGCACTTTGTACTTCACCGGAAATGGCAAAAATGGCCCGGGCACATAATGACTCCAACGTATTGGTTATCGGCGGGAGAACAACTGAAAAGGAAACTGCAGGGAAAATCATTGATGCCTGGCTCAATGGCAAGTTTGAAGGAGGAAGACACCAAAAACGCATCTCGTTGCTTGATACTGAT
>DATGNN010000252.1:0-20863 GCA_035306725.1 Chitinispirillaceae bacterium
CCACTTTATTCCCCCCTTACTTATTTTAATCCTCTTTAATAAACTGAGAATTTGTCTTCTGTGTTCGTGAAAAAATGGCTATAGCGTTTTTTAATATATCACTTTCCAAAACTGCATCATTCAGCTCTTTTTTTTTACCGACGGTTTTCTTCCTCAAGGGAAGTCTGATATCCTGTACCTGGAAAGGCATTTGCAGGATGTTTTTTAATTTCTTCTCTCCATCGACATATGGCACCCTGAAATATACGCAGATCCTCTTCTATCTGTCGGTCTGGTTTATCTGATTGTGCGGCCATACGAACAGCTTCCCGTTTAAATGAAGAATCATATTTCTTTCTGCTTTGTTTTGTCGAACACCTCGAGTAATAAAATCATATTACTTCTTGGTGTGTCCAACATTTCGGGTACAGTCTATTGCTCTGGCCGTTTTCGGTACCTAATCGTTAAGATCAGAGCGGATATATTTGAGAATTAAAAGGTGTTTATCAAGAGGTGTGTCAATTTGAATTTTTCCTGATATTCACTTACGGTGAACTTTTAAACAAATTAAAGAAGAAACAAGGTTGGAATTATTATAATTATTTTTCTCATAGGGAATTCCTTTTGTTTTTGTTAGTAATATAAAATACATTAGGGAATTCTTTTTCTTTACAATTAGTCATTTGGAGCAGAAATTATTTTATTTAGTTGAGCCAATAAATTTAACAATTGTTGTGGGAAAAGTCTTTCCATTTGCTCATTTCTTAAATACTTGATAAATTCGAGACTTACGGGTCTTTCTGTTTTCCTTAAAGCAGCACATAAATAACCAATAAAACGTAGTACAGCACTTAATATGATTGGTTTATAAAACAACCTGCTTAAACATTTTACACATTCAAAAATTGGATGGCAACCATATGAATAGTCACGAAAACCGTCAATATATGAAGCACGCAAATAACTACCATGCATTTCACTTGTCCGACGGTTATGTAATCCTTTAACATCATTAAAAGAGGATACATACCACCCTTTCATACGAGCAGTGATTTCTGCCACACTATCTTCTGATCCCAATGGGAGAGGTATTAAACCACCTATTTCAAAAAAACATTCTTTCTTAAAAAACTGAATTCCCCCTGGAACTGACCATGGCTTGGTTGCACGCTTAAATTTTTTTCCTTCAAAACAATCATACAATACTCCTCCGCAAATTCCAAGGTTATGCTGTTTCTTCATCTTACTGATTATTATTTCATAATAGTTTGATGGAAGCGAAATATCAGCATCAAGAATTCCAAGATAATTAAATTCTATATCTTTTATTATTTCAAATCCTTTCATTATTGCAAATACTTTTGAGGAAAAATCCCCTGACATACCGTTATTTATATTTAATGGAGCAATGAAAGGATAGATTTCAGCACCATTTTTTATAAGCACACCTGTTTTGTCATTTGAGTTATCATCAATTAATACCCATGTTACAGGTAGAATTGTTTGGTTAACTATTGTGTGTATCAATTCTTCAATATGTTGTGCTTCATTTCTTGCACTAGTTATTAGAACATATTTGTTGTCCATCGTCTATATCCTATATAGCGTATTTATGTTCTTGCTATATCAATCTGTTCTGTTCAAATTACCAGTCCTACAAAATAATAATTACTTATCCAAATCTATTTCAACAATATACCTTTGATCTAATGTTAAATTCAGTCCTATTCCTATATAGGATTTAATAGACCGTGAAGCTGTTATAAATTCAGTAATGTTTCTTCAGGAAACAGGAACAGAAATCAACTCAGAACTGTTTAAAATATTTGAGATTATTGTTACAATTTCATTTATAGGCAAATTCTTTTCGCTATTCTCAATACTGGTTTTTGTATGCTTTTTAATGATGATTTTTCTACGAACATCACCCGGGGATTCAATAAGAGTCAATCTATTAATGCTGCACAAGTATTTATCCACAGCACCGATGGATCCACGGAATATGCTATACACTGGAACATTCAACGCAGCAGCTTCTCTATTCATGGTACCACCACCGCTTATAACAAGATCAGAATGCCAGATGATATTCAGGCCATCATATACTTGTTCAGGGATGATCAAGTATTTTTTTTTGATAAGGCTATAATATTGTTTTTGAACCTGCTTTTTTTGATTTTGACTCCTTGGCAAAATTACCATACGGACTGCGTCATTTTCAGAAAGGTAATCTATAACAGTTGTGAATATTTTTTCACTTTCGGGGTTATGGTAGTGGGCTTCGGTTGCGGGCGGCCGAATCATTACTAAAATCTGGTTCTGAGTAACTCCTAAAGCATTTGGAATGTTAGGATCAGGTTTAAAAAAAGGTACATATATGTCCTCCTTTATACCATTATAAAAAAGAAGTTTGGATTTATTATTATCAACTCTCTTTTCTGACATAACCTTGAAAAGAACCTTGGGTACTACAATATAGTCGGAAACCAGAGTTTTATTGGAGTATTCATAATCGTCAAATACCACGGTTCTTATCCTCAGGACTTTAGCGGCAAGAAGCATACTTCTTGATCCATGTGCTACGGCAATGTCTGGTTTGTATTTCCAAACATAGACCAAAAGACTTATAGATCTGTAAATGGTACCCAATACTTTGAGAACCAAATGTCTGCCCCAGTGTTTTCCATTTTTTTTATATTCTAAGCCAAAATATTTACACAATCCTATCACCTGAAAGCAATCTCTTGCAGTGATTATTATTTTATAACCATACTTGTTTAATTCTTTTACTATTGGGTTAAAGAATGGCACATGAGGCGAATTGTCTAAATCTATCCATATTGTTTTATTGTTTTCAACAGTCATATAATCTCCTTGTTTTTAGGGGCATAAATGTAATTTAGAATATGTAAATAAAAACGAACATAAGCAAGAGCTTCTGACGTTCAAAATTCATAGACTCATGTAATCCAATGTTGAATTTAATCGTTTGCAGTTGTAGAAAGTTTCAATAAATGAAAATACCTTTTTGTAGGCATCACTGAAATCTATTATCGGTTCCGGATAGATGTAGGAGATGGTCTAGCTTTCTAACTGTCCGTTTTAATATACAAATTCATTTTCTGGAGGTTCCCTTAGCAGAAAATCAGTAGTGATTATCTATTAACTAAACCCATTCTAAATATCAATCTCCATATTTTAAAAAACTTCTTAGGTTCTTTAGGAGATTTCTGAATAGAAAAAGCGGTTCTTTTGTTCAGTTTAATCCATTGGTCAATTGTTTCTACTTTGTTCTTGGCTATAGTAAGGGGCATATATTTCCGAAGGTCATTGTCATTTTTTAACAATGATCCTGGTGCTCGCGGGTCATCCATATGTATTACCCGAATAAAAGGGTAATACCATCCGTTGAGCCAACCATGCCATCGTATATTTATACAATAATTAGGGAAAGTATCATTTTCCTTAAGGCACCCAATTTTTTCATAACAGGCTCTTTTCATTAAATAACCACTTCCTCCCACCCATGGATGTTGTAGTAATGAGTGGCCTTTTGGTAATTTGACAATCTTCTTTCTAGCTAGATTATAATCAAAATCCTCTTCTTCAAAATGCCAGCCAGATAAAACACCTAGTTTTGGCACTTCTTTATGTGCTAGGCCTATTTTTTCTATCCACTCAGAAGGTACTATACAGTCATCATCAACTTTCCCGATCAATGGTGCTGTAGAATTTTCCCAGAACCAGTTAGTTGGTGTATTCAATTTTAAATTTTCTCTGCTGTGAAAGAATTTAAAAATTTGTGGTTCTTTTGCAATTGTTTTTACAATGTTCAATGTTTCTTCGTGGTCACCATTATGCCAGATCCATATCCGAACATTTTCCGGACAATGTTGAATTAATTTGGCAAGGGATATTTTCGTATATTCCGGGCGATTATAAGTGATCATCAATATTTCAGTAAAATCCATCCAGTATCCTCTGTTTAATATAATGCGAATGTAATAATAAGTAGTAGGGCGGTTGTTTTTAAAAAGGTTTATTCGGATCTCCAAACGGGGTTTTAAGCTATTGAAATAGATAAAAGTATTGTCAGAAGAACTCACTTCAGTAATTTTGGATTAGAAAAAACAACAAAGTAATGACCTATGACAATTTACTTTCTCACTTTCTCAAAATGAGGGTTTTCGTTTTACTTAATAATATGATATTACAAATCAGTTCGAGTATTTTATACTTGTTTTCATAGATGGTTTTCGGGATTAATCACCGGAAGCCGTTCCCACCATGGTTTATTTTTAATACCAGCTATCTTTTGAATCTTCTTCTTAAGTATTTTCAACAATTCCAGTTTGTTTTTGCATAAAATTCCAGATAAGGTGATAACCGGTAGTTTGTTACTCCACTTTTTTACAAGATATTTGCGTGCTATGTAAAACTGTTTTGGTAGTTCTTCATGGTTTTTTGAATTATGGAAGCAAGGATCATTTATAACATAATTATTGTAGCCCAATTCTTCTGCTTGCAGGCATATGTCGGTTGCATAATTAAGAAATCCGGGAAGTTCTTTATCAAATCGTAAATTTGATGATTTTCTGAACGAAATAAGCATTTCATCTAAGATTCTTACTTTTTTGGGAAAAATATTACTTGTCACCAATTCACGGTTATGTCTATAAATATGACCCGTTATTACACCAGATGTTGTAATACCAACACATCCAATAACACCCGGATTTTTATCAGATTTTTGAATAGTGTGAAGCGACTCTATAAACAGGTTAAACCATTTTTTAGGTAGCATTACATCCTGGTGGCAGAAAACCAGGATGTCATTTTTAGCTTTGTCAACCCCGTTGTTAAAAGCTTCTGAAGAGTTCACAAAATCCCTCTGCTTTAATACTTCGATATCTCCGTTTAAACCTGGTGATTTCAGGAAAATATCCCTGAATACATCTTCATTACTAACCGGAATTATAATAGATATCTTTTCCATATATTCCTTTTATTTAAAACTCTGCCAAAGAAAGGTGCATCAAATACATATGATTTACTGTAAATGCCTTAGTAAAATCCGTTTAAAGGTTCCTGCAAAATTTTTAAAAATGCCTTTATTGTGTTTTATTAGATTTTTGTATACACTTAAATTGATACATTTTGGGTATTTCATAAACCAGCAACGTAGTGCCAGTAACCGTGCACCAATAATAACTCTTTTCTCTTTTTGAGATGGTTGAATGTGAGCAAGTTTTTCTAAATCAAAGCTCTTTGTATTTAAAAAATTATCTTTTACTGCACCTCTAATAACATCTTCACCTTTGTCTGTTCTGATTATTATAAGATTTTTACCATCCTTTTCATTAAAAACGGGTTTACCGTTTTTTGTTTCCCAGCCATCTGCAAATACAACATCAGCTAAAATTCCAATGCCATCAGGGCAAATCTTGCACCTGAAATGGGCATGATTAGATAATATATCTCCCCATGATTTCTGATATGACATAAAAGCATTATTCCCGTTCTTAGCGACAACTGTAGCAAAACCAGGCCATCCTTTTCCACGATACCAGAATTCATCAATCTCTTCATTACTAGTTACACCTAACTCTTTGAGTACTATTTCTGTAGCTCTGAAACTGGGAGTTGCAGCACAAAAAAATGAGATAAGAACAATTATTTTTTCCTGTAGTTCGGGGTGTATCTGCATATATCGTCTCAATGCTGAAACATCACAAGGCCTACCAACAAAAGCAAATTTTTTATTGCATTGTATTACTTCACCAATTTTAGAAAGAGGAGATGATGGACAGTAACGAGAGCTTGCACATCTGACAATTTCCTCTTTTGTAGAATTCAGGAATGTTCCTATTCGTGTCGGATTAGATTTCAAAGGACCTGTTTGCATTACAGCATCAACAGTATTACTTTCTAAAAGGTACAGAAGCAGTGCAGTTATTCCTCCGCCACTTGACCCCAACCATCTGATAGTGTTATCTACTGCATATCCCTGGCGCATTTCTTTAAATGGCCCCCATATGGCTTCATATTCTGTTTGCATTTTGATTTTGTCATCACCAACATATAATCCGGGGCATGCTTTTTTTATTTTATTCCAGTCTATTGTTGAATTGTCCACTATTGGGTGTAAGAAACCATCAGAACCCTCGGCCATTTTCGCTGATACGCTATTAGACAATCCAACACACAGTCCACAGCCGATACATAGTTGACTTTCATCTACCTTTTGCAGTGTTTTCATTTTAATAATCTAAAATTATTAATGTTTGAAATTAATTAACAGAGTTGTTTAAATATTCAATTGCACAATCGCGGTTACACAATATTATCTGTTCTTTGACAGGTTTGAAAGATACTAACCAGCGCAGACAAGCTATATGATTTAGTAGTTTTTTAATTTTACCAAACGGAATTCCAAACACTATTTGGCTAGCTACCCTGATTACATAGTACATAATTCGTAACAGATAACATAAGTGCTGGTTGGCGAATGAGTAGTGTTTTGCAATAAATTGCAGCATTGCTCGTTCCTGTTGTACAAAATATCGGGTTGGCGCAACACTGGAACTGCTTCCACCATAGTGAACTATAGAAACATCTGGATTCAAAACAATATTCCAACCCTTTTTATGGCATCGGAAACACCAGTCTTTATCTTCCCCATAAAAGAAAAACCGTTCATCTAGTAATCCGACATCTTCCAAAGCGTATCTTCTAACGATCCAGAAACAACCAGCCAGGTAATCGACGATTTTAACAGCATCTGGTTTATACGCAATTATGGATGGAAAGATATGGTGAAGAAAAAAACTTAAAGCTAATAATCTTTGCGGTGTTTCAAACCTCCAGTATGTTTTCTGTATGGAGCCATCTTTATTCAACACCTTTGGTCCAACCATAGCAGTATATCTATTTGATTTAATAAATTCAATCATTTTCTCAAAACATCTATCAGATAGTTCTACATCTGTATTCATATAACATATAAATTGACCTTTTGATAGGTTGTACCCCTGGTTGTTAGCATACGCAAACCCTTTGTTTTCAGTGTTTTCTATCACAATCACATCCGGATACGCTGCTTTTACCATTTTGACCGAGTCATCTATGGATGCATTATCTACTATTATGATTTCCGTACAAATGTTCATTGTTTCTCTTTTAATTTCAGTAACAGATTGGATAAGTAAATCCCTGGTATTCCAGTTCACTAATATTACCGATAGTACTATATTATCTGTATTATCTGTTTTAGTATCCAATTTCTTTACCAATGTAATATAAATAATTATTTTTTATTTAATTTAACAACCGTTGTATCTGCTCTTTACGCAAGTAAATTATTGTTTCACGGGTATCTTTTTTTCAATTTTTCTAAAATGTGCAAACATAAAACCTGAAAAATAATATTTCGCATCTAAAAAATAGGGCTTCGTAAATACTTTGTTAAAACTACTTACCAACTGAAAAAATGCACTCTGCAGGTTGAAGAGTCTGGGCCGCCACCGCCAGGATTGTTTGCTCGATATTTTTCTCTTCGTTTTTTGCAGGAGTAATTAAAACAAATGTACTCACTTGTTATATTACCTTTGTTTAATTAGTAAATTGTGTGAAATTTTAGAAATACCTGATTTTAATCGATGAATAGTAACTTTCAATTTTCTGAGAGTGTCATTATGAACCTGCCATCCCGAAAATTTTTCCATTAGTATAAACACCATATATAATACTTTTATAAGATATTTAATGTTAGCTCGGTTTTAGTATTCGTAAAATATTCTCCGGCGGCTCCAATCATTGCAAGCGTAAGATAAAAATACATTATCGATTGGTCAAAATAGGTAATAGAAAAAAAGGTCCCTGTATGTGCAAAGAGACTTGCACTAAATGCCCAAATAAGTACCTTTTTGCTAAGTGAATTCCCACTAATATTCTTTAAACTTTTTCCGACCAATTTGTATCCACTACTGATTATTAAAATGAACAATAACATTCCTAAAAAGCCACCATATATGCCATTTTTGATATACATATTTGTAATATCTGTTTGATATGGGCTCCAGCTGACTCCGGTGGGCATCCAGTGCCTTGTTACCGGTGTACCAATTAACCACCATTCGTTAAAATGTCTGATAGCACTATCAATTAGTTCTGCACGGTGCCAGCCAGTACTACTTCCGGTCAAATCTATTCTCGCTATCAGAAACCATAACGGAGCTTTCATAAGAAAATTTAAAACAATAATACTTGCAAAAAGTGCATATCGGACTGCCCTCATATTGTTTTTCATTGGCCAGAATGCAAATGCAACCACTGCGAAAATTAATGTCATAATGGGACCCGATGAAGCTGACAATACTACAATTGTAAAAGAACTGATCATACCGATATAAGCATATTTCACATTTACCTTTTTATTGCAAAAAGAGATTAAAAACCAGGAAGATACTGAAGCTGCAACAGTACCAGCCAATATTGAGTGAGCAAAAGGCCCTCTGCACCTAATTCTTCCATCTCTGATCAGCACTGATGAAAAACTTCCACCTAAAAGAGAAAACAGATTGAATTTCACAGTTCTTTCATAAATCATAAACAAACAAACAACCAACATAATAATTGAAAGTGCTTTAATTACTGCATAAATATCTTTTTCACTTTTTATTAAAAAACGCATTAAGAAATAAATACCTGTAGCATCGTAAACCTCCCCAAGCCTGGTTATAATGGTTTGGTCATACCTTTTTACCAAGAGGCCATTCACCAACATTACAGCAGTCCACAATATGAAATATTTATCGATACTGTTTATTTGGTTCCCTGTATACTCATGTTTTAAAAGTACACGTACCATTCCCAAAAAAACAAATATTCGTATCCCGTAGAAGTGGAGAGGCCCTACTACCAACACCATTCCTGCTGGCAAGAGTGTAATAGCTATTAACAATGGTTTTAAAGCGTGATGTCTTGGTAGAGATAATACTAAACTGCCCAAAATTATTATCAGAATAAGCGATATAGGTGTCATATTATTTAAATATATTTGATTTTATTGCCACCATTATATTGAAAACCTGGTTAAGCAAATTTAATCAATTATTTCTTTAATGATCATAGGAATCGTTTTTTCCAGATGAAATGAAAGTTCATTCTTTTTGGAATAAAAAATTTCAATTTTCTCCAGAACACTTTTTGCATTAATTTTTCTTAGGTCAATAACGTTTGTTTCGATACCGATTGTTTTCATGACACCTTCAAATTTTCTGCTATATGCCAAAGGAACTGTTGGTATGCATTGTGAAGTAGCAGCAATACAGGCATGCATGCGGGCACCAATAAAAAAATCACAATTACCGATTAACCCTTTTACTTCTTTGGTGTTCATTTTTATATCCTTAAACAGAACACGATTATTGTTGTAGTTTTTATTTATTTCGTTACAAGCGTACACATCACTCTCATAGCTATGACTAAAAACGTGAGGTATTAACAATACATAACATTCAAATTTTTTAATAAATAGATCAATTAAACTATAGCACAATTGTTCGTAATTCAAAAGAAGATTGAACTGATTTCTGCCAGTATATCCTCCTTTAAATAATAATCCGTTTACATTAATTCCAACCACGTTTTGTTTTCTATTCTTTAAATGTGTAGTCGCATAAAAATCTTCAATCTGTATGACTTCTGGCTTTAGTAAAAACCCAACATCATACATTAATGTAATTGTATCCTTTTTTCCAATTAGTTCACGGACCAAATTCAGGCTTATTTCATCACGTGCAAATATTTTGTCAGCTCCAGATAATATTCTTTTTGCTATAAAACGATTAAAAATGCTTTTATAAGGCCCGTATGTTTGTGGCAGGTGTACAACAGGTATGTCTAAAATTTTATATAGTACCATTGGTAATACGACGTATATAAACCTTTGGATGCCATATATATCGCTAAAGCTGTCACCTCCAGCAATTGAATATGCCTGCTTAATTGAAGTGATCTTTTTAATATGCGGGAAAAGAAAAGAAACAGTTTTTTTTGTGATACTAAATGGAATGAGTTTGATAATAATTGCGCCCAAAAAAAGATATAAAATATTATTGCGTAAATAGGGTTTCCAAGAAAACCGGAATCCAATACGCTCTATACTATATACTTTACCACTATCTTTATACTGAAAACGATCCTTTACCTTGTAATAATCTAACAATACTAATTTTGCTTCCGGATGGTTCCTATAAATAAACTCAAATGCTCCATAAGCCAAAGCACCCAGGCCACAATTCCCACCGGATGGATCCGCTCCAGTTAACGAAATAATAGGTTGATTCATAATCATTTAATTCTAGTTGGTTTGAATTGTCAGACACACTGTATAATGTTTACTGTTTTTCTTTTAAACCTTTCCGTAAAAGGAAACCGTATAACATTTGTTTCTGTTCCTTTTTATAGTAAGTTGCTATATTTTTAGGAATAGTAATTTTTTTCATGGTTGTTAAGCAGTGGAAGTAACCACAAAATCTAAAAAAAGACCCTATGATAGCCGGTTTTTTACTCAGTCTTTTTATGCATTTTGCGATTTCAAAAAACAAAGTGATACTAAGATAATAATCCTGTACACCTATATCGAAGTGTTCCTTAAAGAAGGACCGTCCTTCAGAATTTGTTCTTCTATTATGTTCCCCAGTAACATCTTTAAATGACTGAACTTCCCAACCATACATTCTTGCTTTTATTTCAGCAAGGGCATCTTCACCACCATACTTCAGCTTAATGAAATTGCCAACATTTACCCAGCATTCTTTACGAAACAATTGTATACTTCCAGCAACAGAATGCGTATTACAATATCTTTTGCTTAATTTCTTCCCTTCTCTTTCAAACAGTGTTCCACCAGCTATGCCCAGCTTACGATTCTGTAAAAATCTGTCCATAACCTGTTCATAATAATTTTCTGGTAAAATTACATCAGCATCTAATATGCCAATATATTGATAATCAATATTCGTATCTATATTATTTTTTGCCTGTTCAATAGCACTTACCTTTATTGCAAAGTTTCTTTCATTTTTGAAGGTTACATCTAAACAAGTTATCCAGCGGTGCAACTTGCACCAGTTCTCTACAATTGTTTTCGTTCGATCAGTTGAGTTGTTAACAATAATTATCCACTGCTTGGGTCGTATAGTTTGATTAACTATGGATTTTATCGTTGCTTCTATATATTTCTCTTCATTTGAAGCAGGTGTTATCAGGATGTACAAATGTACGTTTTTTGCCATATCATCATCAACGTATTCTTTTTCAAGTATATCATTGCTTTTTTCAATCAATTCCATTGATAATCTCTCACTTACTTATTTCTTATATGATTGTAAACAAAGTCAGAAAAAACGTTGTGTCGGCTAAAAATTCAATGGCAATTAGAGATTCTGTATTACTGTTATGTGTCTTTTTTGTTAACACATGGATAAATGCATCGTTCGGTTTTGTAAAAAAAGAGTAAGCACAGAATTTGTACAATTCATTCAACATAAACGAAACTAGGTGCTATTCGTCTCCGATAATAATACAGGTCTACATCGATATCACCTTTGCAAAGATCCTAATTTCATTTTTTAAACCATCAATAAATATTTGAAATGTAATTCTCAGGAAATATCTGCTCTTTCAAAATACACCTTTATTGTATTCCACACATAACGGATCTGTTCTTCATTCAATTGCGGACACATCGGAAGAGAAACGATTTCTTTTGAAGTTTTCAAGCTTTCTGGAAAATCGGATTCGCTGTGGTTTAAATATGAGTATGCCTGTAAATATGGAAGAGCGATTGGATAATGTATACCTGTGGCTACGCCATTTTCTTTGAGATGTGCCTGAAATGCACCACGTTTTGTAGCTTCCACCCGGATAACATAAAGGTGATAAACAGCACAAACATTATCCAGTTCACCAGGAGTAACAACCAGATCTTTTAAAAGTTTATTGTAGAGATATGCATTTTTACGCCGTTTTTCAGTCCAGTCTTCAATATGTTTTAATTTCACACTGAGAACAGCTCCCTGGATTCCATCCATGCGGCTATTTACACCTTCCAACTCATGGTTATATTTTGCAGCTCTTCCGTGGTTTGCAAATTTTCGTGCCATTTCGGCCCAGGCATCATTATCGGTGACTATCGCACCGGCATCACCATACGCACCAAGATTTTTGCCTGGATAGAAGCTGTAACAGGTTATATCAGCACATTGGGCGATTTTTTTACCTTTATAAGTAGCTCCATGAGCCTGAGCTGCGTCTCCGATTACTTTCAAATCATGTTTTTTGGCTATTGCCAGAATCGGATTCATATCTGCAGGTTGTCCATACAGATGAACAGGAATTATGGCTTTGGTTTTTGGTGTAATTTTTTCTTCGATTTTAGTTACATCAATTGTATAAAACATGGGATTAATATCAACAAACACGACCCTTGCACCGGTTGCCGATATCGCTTCGGAAGTTGCAATAAAGGAGTTTGCTGATGTGATTACTTCATCACCAGGTCCGATTCCCAATGTTTTGAGTGCTATAAACAGGGCATCGGTACCATTACCAACGCCGACACAATGTTTTACTCCGATGTATTGTGCGAATGATTCCTCAAATTGTCTGGCATGTTTACCACCGATAAAATCAGCGTTTGAGATAACTTCTGAAATTGCCGAATCAATTTCCTGCTTGATTTCATTATACTGGGATTTCAAATCTACGAATGGGATAATCATAATTGGGGTTTCTTTCAGTAAGGCAGTTTGTTTATAGTATTTATGATTTTTCCAGGATTTCCAACAACAACAGCATTATCCGGTACATCTGTAGTAACAACAGTTCCAGCACCAATAAGTGCATTTTTACCTATTACGACTCCTGGAAGCAGTGTTGAGTTTGCGCCAATTTTTGCGCCTCTTTTAATATGTGGGCCCTTCAGGTTTTCCTTTACCTTTGGGGAATTGGGATAGCGTGCATTTGTGAAAACAGCACACGGACCAATCCAGGCATTTTCTTCAAGAAAGGAATATTCAGGAATAAACACCTGGCTGTGTATACGAACATTATCTTTAATGGTTACATGATGTTCAATTATCGATAATGTTCCGATAGTTACATTGTTTCCTATCTGATTTTCTTCTCTGATGTTTACTTTGTTCCCGGTCTGAAAATTATCTCCGATTGTATTTCCGGCATAGATAACTGTATGGGTACGAATAACAGCACCTGAACCGATTGTTGTCTGGAGTTCACCCCCTTTTTTTCCTATGGGCGAAACACCAATCGCACAAAAATCTTCAAGGGAGTATTCCCCCTTAAAAGAGACACCTGCATACACTCTTGAATTTGTCTCCATTATCATTCTCCCAATTTATATTTCTGAGGTCTGAAGCGTAACGGTACTTCTCTTCCAGTTTCGACAGATTCGTATATTGCTGAAATAAGTTCCAGAGATTTTCTTCCTTCGATTCCATCCACCAGACCAGCTTTTTTATTTTTTAATGAATCAACAACACCTTTGAGGTATTCGCCATGATTGAAAGCGAATTCAGAAGGATTTTTTCCATATTTATCAAAAATGATATCATCAATTGGCTGGTGATCCTCAAACTGCCAGGTTATAAGCTCATTCATGAAAAATCCGCCAATAACAACTGATCCTTTTTCACCAAGAATACTGATGGAACCTTCCAGATCTTTTGGACGAGCAGCGGTTGTTGCTTCAATAATACCCATTGCACCATTACTGAATTTCAGTATTGCTGCTCCGGTATCTTCACACTCTATGTTTACCAGTCGGGTAGTTGCTGAAGCTGTGACGCTTGCGATTTCACCAAAAAACCAGCTCAGCATATCGATATGATGGCTTGCCTGATTGGTAAATACACCGCCATCATGTTTCCATGTTCCCCGCCAGCTTGCGGCATCATAATACGCCTGATCCCGTTTCCAGCGCAAGCGAATTGTTCCCATGACAAGTTTACCAAACCTGCCCTGTTCCAGTGCCTTATGTGCCTGAATTATAGCAGGATTATAACGGTTTTGATGTACGACAAAGAGGCGTACCCCATGTTTATCACATGCTTTAATTATGTTGTCTGCATCACCGAGCCTCAGTGCTATCGGTTTTTCAACTATCAGAGATTTCCCGTATTGGACCAGTGACAGTACATTTTTTGCATGAACACCGCTTGGGGTGAGAATGTCAATGATGTCAATTTCGTTACCTTTTTCCCTGAACATTTTTTCAATAGAGTCATAGCAATCAGTCACACCAATTGAGGCACCAAACTTTTTTGCCTGTTCGATATTCAAATCAAAGCAGGCAGTGATTTTGCTGTCAGGGAGATAATTCTGAATGCAGTGGGCATGTTTTTTTGCAATACTGCCACAGCCAAAAATCGTAAAGTTCATAGTGCAAAGCCCTCCGGAAAATAAATTTGTATTTTCTATCAATTAGTTTAAGTCAAATTGTGCTTTTTTTAATAATACTATATCAATTACAAAGAATTTGTTTACTTTCCCGAACATGTATACAAATATAAAACATAATGCTTATCATGAATTTTTCGGAAATTACCAGGTTAATGAAATGTTCAGATTTGGACAGTTTCTTCTGTTGTAACAACTACCAGATCTTCTACAAAACTGGTTTCAATTCCGTATAATTTAATAAGTTCAAATTTATGTTTTTCCCATTTAAAATTCTGAAGCATATTCAATGCATTTTCTGCTTGTTCTGCACCCCGGTCTGGACGATTGTAGATATCTGTAATCGCATCAGCCAAGGATTCCAAATTTTCAGTTTCATAATATCGGACCATGGTATCGGAGAAATAGTATTGAATAGCCTGGAGTTTTGGAGCAACAACAGGTATTCGGAGTGCCATACATTCAAGCATTTTGACTGGCAGCATTAATTCTGTTCCGATATTTTTGCGATTGGGAATGATACCCAGATCCATTGAGAGCAAAACCGGGCGTAATTTATCCACTCGTATGCCAAATTTATCGAGATAAATGAAATCAGAAAGATTCTTTTCTTTGATATGTTGCTCAAAAACATCACTGTCTTTGCCTTTTCCCATTATAAAGAACTGGATGTCAGAATGTTTATTTCTGATCTGTTGGAAGGCTTTAATTGCTATGTCAATTCCAAGCATTTTATCCAGTGTTCCATGATAGACACATTTAAATGGGGATTTCCTTACTTGTTTCGGTTCCCGGTTCGGAGTACCGAAAATTGATTCGTCGGGCATGTTCATGACAACGGTAATTTTTTTTTTAGATGTACCGCGTTTGATTACCGGTATCATCTGTATATGGTTTACACAAATAACTTTATGTGCCATTGACGCGCAGATTTTTTCCTCCCATTTCAGTAATTTTGCAAATAGTGGATTTAATCTGCCGAAT
The DNA here is from genome assembly GCA_035306725.1 of Chitinispirillaceae bacterium. Lineage (GTDB taxonomy): Bacteria > Fibrobacterota > Chitinivibrionia > Chitinivibrionales > Chitinispirillaceae > JAAYEB01. The sequence goes on from DATGNN010000252.1 coordinate 15,448, forward strand.
TTTCCCAAATAGGTTTCGAACATGGTATCGTGAATGTCAAGCACGACCATTTTCCCCATGATTCGTGGCAACAAAGCCGCAAAAACAAGAAAATCGGGCATGTTGTGAACATGAACGGCATCTATCTTATTTTTAAGTGCCAGACTGGAACACACAAAAAATGCTTTTACCAGGAATAAAATGTAAAACAGGATATAAGATTTGCTGTTTTTTCCCTGGAATTTATTCACACCAATCTCAATAACATCCACACTCTGGAACTGGAATTTCAGAGGTTTTTTTGATTCCGCAAGAGAAAGTATTGTAATATGTGCCCCAGCCTGTGTCAGCGCTTCAGCTTCACGACGAATGCGGGAATCTGATTTGTAATTAGAATATGCTATCATGCAGATGTTTTTTTTCTTGTGGTCAGATTCCATGTAGACCCTGTAACTCAAAAAGATGATATTGTTTAATTGAGATATAATTCATATGCATTTTTTGTTAATGGAACTTCAAAAGCAAGTTTGCTTTTTTTGTAAACTCTTAACAGCATAGGTGGAACAGATTCAGTTTTAAAGTTTCCAAACTGAATCAGGATAGATTTTTCATTTTCTATAATATGATTAAATTGAATTTGTCTTCGTATACGAAACCATTTCGCGATTTGCATACAGGTTGCGAAATACCCATTGCTGTTTTTTATTTTCATGATCAGAAATTTATAAGCGTTGCCCCAGTTTCTTTCTGGTCCGGGGCTGCGCTGGTGCCATAAACATGTAAGTACTCCTCCCATATTTGAACACAGCTTTATAAACTTGTCAAAAACAGGATAAACTTCTTTCTCTGTTAAATTCATTCTTTCCGGGTAAAAAAGAGTACAATCCTGTATATGCATCGGAATTTCTAATAAACTTGAACATCCGGGAGGAATATGAGGTTGAAATGTACCTGCTTTAAAACCGGGTATTTCATTGTATCCGGTTGTCGAATCGTAATCATATCCGGCAGCCTCAATAATCTTAGGTGTATCTTCGAAACTGCAGAGCCAATGTACGCGTATTCCTGCACTGCTATATCCAGTCAAAGATGTTATTTGTTTCAGTTCTTCTTTACCCTTGTGTTCATCATGCCAGGAGTCAATTCCATGGACACCTATTTCGTCACCATTAGCCTGTAATTCAGTAATTATATCTGAAATATCAGACGCCTGGTAACGCATCGCCCTCATTCTGGATTGATTTTTATCGCCAGCCTTGTTTTTAAATGGGCTAAGGAAATATGTTGATGGAAATTCTTTTTCATTTTCAATAAACCACTTAAATTGTGTCCAGAAATCTTTTTTAATTCCCAGATAAACCAGAGGCAAACTAAGTGCAGCAAACAAGTTTCTAATTAAAATAGATAATGTAATTCTCCGTTTAAAGAAAAATATGATTGATTTTGGAATTGCACGATAAAAAAATCCTGCTACGCTGTGATCTAAAGCGTGGGTTCTGATTCCGATATAATCAACATCATGAGTAAGACAGCCAAAAAAAGAAAACCCGGAAGGAACAGGTGGTATTTCAATAAGCGTAACACCTGCTTCGATAATCGTGTTTTTTAAAAATGAGATATGAAGATCAATTGAAGGGGTTGAGCCGTATTTCAGAGGCTGACCTTTGGAAAGAATCGTTTCTGTTTCAGCAAACAAATTATATCCAAATCGCGTTATTGATCCATTGGAGTTTTTTGCAGATATTATTCTGTTACTTTTACTGCAGCTCAGTACCGCATTGCCGCCTGTTAAACATGAAGCTTTGCAATAAAATGGTAATTCGAATGAATCGAAAAAAACAGATTCTATATTTGTATCTTCAATACTTATATCTGATTTTTCATCCCATATTGTACGTTTGTTATTGTAAATAATAAGAAGTTTGCAATCATGAGGTTTTGGAAAAATGTTATCAGCAATAATCACGTCATAATATTTCCCTTGCCTGTAAAACTCCCAGGGTGTTTTAAAAAGTTGGAAAAATTCGTGAACAGTATTAGTGTATTGCTTAAAGCCTGCTATTGCAATCATATGGAAGTAAGTTTTTTAAAAGATTGTAAAGGGAATTATATGATGAACTAATGAATGGTGATCCAGTGAATGTGAATTTAATTATTAGTATAATTATAATTAGATGTTTAACAAAGAAAACCAGAATCCAACCTAATGAATTCAGGTTATGGATCTAATCTCATTAGTTTGTGTAAAAGTCGATTTTTTTATATGTTCAGATAAATTTCCTGGCAGAGCATTCCAGTACAGGTTTCCGTATTTAGATTTAATATGTTCAAGAAATTGAATGTATAGTTCCGATGAGTATTCGTCAGCAGCTTGTTTGTTATTATTGTTAAAAGACATATAGTCCGGGTGAACGATGACAGTTGCCATACCGCCTTTTTCGGATATCCATTCCAGCTTTTCTTTCCATATCGAACAGTTTTTTTCTTTTTTCAACACAAACAGTGTAAAATCCTGTGGAAGAGTGTAGGGGATTTCAACAAATCCTTTGCCTGTTATAACTGACTGGTACCAGTAAGGAAATATGGTATTCACTCCATCAGGCTGCGGTTCAAACGGGTCTGTATCAAATGTTGAACAATCATAATCTATATCCAGTTTTGTAAGCCATTCAAGGTTATGATGCATTGCGGCAGAGCGGAAGCCGGTAACATTCCATTTTTTTAAAGTACTATTAATTATTTCTGCTCTTTCATTAAAGATCTTCTCAGAATTATATAGCTTTCCATCATGGTTATAATCATGTACTCCGATTTCAAAACCTTTATCATGAAGCCAAAATCTTGTTTCTTCTGGAACCGGATACTTACAAGGTACAATATTAAACGCGGATTTGAACCCGTACTGAAGATCGATTTCGGCGAGTTTTTTGATTTTTCCAAGACCTCTTTGCGATTCGACATCATGGGTTAAAACAAAAGCAAACTGTTTTTCGTCAGGCCATCCTCGCCACTCTGGAGGCGGATCTCCACATGACTTGTTTATTGGCCAGATTTCACAGGAATGTTTTACGCGAAGCTTTATAACAGTTCTTCGTATTGCTAATTGAACAGATCGAGGCAAGCCTGGTTTCAATGAATAATAAAGGTTGCTTAATGTCATTATTTCCTACCTTGCAGGAATTGAAGCGATAGCAATACAAAATTATTCGAACATTTAAACAAAACCCCATTAATTTTTGTCAGTATCAAGGTTAACCACATTATGGCAGAAAAAAACCCTTTCTGAAAAAACGATTTAAAACAGATATTATAAAATGTTATTGATTCTGGTGTTAATGTAATGAAGCATAATGTGGTTGAATCGGGGTATATAGAAAAAATATTTCGAGACCCTACTTTGAAGACAAAGTCGGTATTTTATGATTATAGCCTTATCAACAGCAACAACGAATAAAACCTATGTTTTTGTGAACTGACGTCTAATCATTATCTCATTAAATAAGAAATACTATGTTATTTGAAATAAATAAATCAATAATTTCCAATTGATCACGTGTGCTCGGCGAACATGATGATCTAAACATAATCATTATTCGTTTTGGGTTCTAGAAAATCTTCCAATGTACTATAAAACAAAATACCAATTCCTCCGAGTTCCAAAACCCAGTTTATTCTTGCGCCAAAAGGTTTTAAATTCAGAAATTTGTCAAAATGATGGAATGAAGCTGCACGGATAACAATGAAAGCCATTAAAAAAAAGAAAACCACAAAGAGGTATAAGATATTTTTTCCATTTCTTTCGAAGAACCCACCAGACACAAGCAATTATAAAAAAAGCAAAACAACCAAAAATTAAAACAAAATAAAATTGTACTGATCTTCGATTCTGGTACCATCCTTGCTTTCTTGCTGCTACTCTTCCGATTTCAGTGAAAAAGGATTGAATGTCAAGCTGTTTGTTGATTCCAAGAAGTAGAAGAAAAAGTGCCAGAATACTCCAGAACCGAAAGTCGGTCTGGTTTTTGTGCAATAATATTGCTTTCCTTAATGAAAGGATCGCTGTAAGAAAGTAGAAGGCAACTGTTAACCAGCCCATTGGGGTGGGGTCGCCAATTTGGAATTTGTAATAAATAAGTGATAACACGATTAATTTGAATAAACTGAATAATCAGAAACAATCAGAAAAATTAAGAAAAAAATTCCAAACAATCGAAACCAATAAGATACCAATCAGTCATTAATTTTCAAACATTAACTATTGTTTACCTTGATCAATTAGAAAATATCAGTTCCCAAATTATTTTTTGGAAAAGGATTTGTAGAATTACTAATTTTAATTTGTTATGTCGTTTTATTAATTATTGAACCGAATATTTTTACCAGTTCTTGTGCTTCATTAATAGTGATTTCTTTGTACTTTGCAGAATATTGTTATTGTCTATATCAATTAATCGTAACCAGTAATGGCTCTCTTTAGATTCTTTTTTGGATATTTTGATGTGCATTAGGAAATCTTTTTACCCAATGCTCCATTTGCTTCAATATAATTAGCACCAATAGAACCAGAAGACCTGATTAACTGTTTTATATCTTCTGAATTTGGTATTGTGTATTTAACTTTTTTAACAAAATCACGAACACGTTTAGCAAATTCAAAGGTTCTAACTTCAAGATCGTAATTTTTGCGTATGGGCTCGTAAAACAATAAATTATTTTTAATATCTGTGTCCATGTAATCCTGCTTTTTTAAGTAAAAGGATTATTAATCTTGCTAATCTTTCTTCTTTTTTATTTTGAATTACTCCTGGTTTGGTAAATTTGGATTTAAAAATTGTAATTTGATTGGAGTTTTCCTTATTGAGATTTGGAATTTAATCTTATTATTTTTGCAATATATTCCTGTTGATCTCTCGTTAATCCCGGAAACATCGGTAAAGACAAAATCTCATCAGCTGCCTTTTCCGTTACCGGGAAATCACCCTTTTTATAACCGGTTTCCTTGTACGCGTTTTGCAAATGAAGAGGTACAGGGTAATGTAATCCGGTAGCAACACCGTTGTCTGATAGTTTTTTCTGAAGAGTATCACGATTTTGAGTTCGTATTACATATAAATGATAAACAGCTTTCGACCATTCCGGCTCAAAAGGTGTAATTATGCCGGGGATATCTTTAAGCAAACTGTTATATTGCTGAGCAGAATTTTGCCTTTGTTCAGTCCAATGCGGCAGTTTTTTAAGTTTTACCGAGAGAAGCCCACACTGAATAGAATCAAGCCGCCCGTTATACCCCTCCATATCATGATAATATTTCTGAGCCTGCCCATGATCTCTAAGCATCCGCACCTTTTGTGCAATTTTTTCATCATTGGTAGTCACAGCACCACCTTCACCACATGCACCAAGATTCTTTCCGGGGTAAAACGAAAACGCTGCAGCT
>DATGNN010000253.1:0-4624 GCA_035306725.1 Chitinispirillaceae bacterium
TCTGCCATATTCGTGCTTTACCATCTAACTTCTTCAATTTTAACCATATAGTTATGTTGGTGATGTTGGGTGAAAGATTCAGGAAACAGAACATTAAACAAAAAACCAAACACCACTGCCCCGATATAAAAAACATTATGTAATTACAGATCCCCCAATCACTTAAACCATTACCAAGATAGTCTGCCTAAAGGTTTCATGCCATAATATGTAGAATTCGCCATATATCCTGAATCAAAGCATCCACCATTTTTCTGAACAGATTACCCAATAAAGGCAACGCAATAAAGGTTGCCCCAAGTCCTACCATGATTTTTAATGGCAAACCAACAAAAAAGATGTTCATTTGCGGCACAGTGCGTGCAACAACCCCTAAACTGATTGATGTCAAAACCAGTGTAATAAAAACCGGAGCAGAAAATTTTATTGCCAGAATGAAAATATTACTTACCATGTTTGCAATCTGAACAACAAGATGCCCACCAGCAATATTAGCACCTGTTAAGGGTATTACTTCAAAACTTTTCTGAATCGCAAGAATAAAAAAATAATGCCCGTTAAATAACAGAAAGAGTAAAGTAAATACAATAATCTGAAACTGCCCCATTACAGTAACCGATTGACCACTAAAGGGATCAAAGAGTTGTACCATTCCAAAACCCATTTCTGTATCAATTAATCGCCCGGCAAACTGAACAGCTGCAAACAGTGTTGAAGCAGCAAAACCGATTGCTAATCCAACCAGAATTTCTTTGATAACTATCAACGCCATAATACCCCATGAAAAATCGGGCATTTGAGGTATTGAACTGAAAATCATATTAAAGAGAATAATTGATAATAATAACGAAAATCCGACTTTAAGCTGAACAGGAATGGATTCGGATCCAAAAACCGGAAGAAGGGCAATAATGGTAATAATTCTTACGAAAATGAGGATAAATACCTCAATCTGATCAACAGAAAAAGGAACCAGATTCGTCATCGAGCCACATTCCCGATCAACTCAAATAAGCTGGCAGTATATTCTACCAGCTTCAAAAGCATCCATGGAAGAAAAGCCAAAAAAACTGTAACCATTACAACTATTTTGGGAATAAATGTAAGTGTCATTTCATGAATTTGAGTAACAGCCTGAAATACTCCCACAATTAATCCAACCAGCAACCCGGCAATAAGCATGGGGCCACTTATAGTCATAACAACAATCAAGGCTTGCCGCCCAAGATCTATGACCATTGATGCATCCATAATTTTATCCCCTAATTAAATGACACAACTAATTGTCGTACAATAAGATGCCACCCATCAACAAGTACAAAAAGTACAATTTTAAACGGCATTGAAATCATAACAGGAGGCAACATCATCATCCCCATTGATAACAGGACACTTGCAACGATCATATCTATTACCAGAAAGGGAATGTAAAGAATAAAACCTACAATAAATCCTGTCTTGAGTTCACTTGTTATAAATGCCGGAATAACAACCTCATACGGCAAATCATCTACAGTTCGTGGAAGAGGCGTTTTTGAAATCCGTACAAATAGTGCAACATCTTTTTCACTGACCTGCCTGAGCATAAAATTCCTGACCGGTTTTGCGGTTCTATCCAATGCTTCCTTAAATTGAATCTCCTGAGCAAGATATGGCTGAATTGCATCCTGATTGATTTCATTAAATACCGGCATCATTATAAAAAGTGTCATAAAAAGTGCCATGCCTACCATTACCTGATCCGGAGGCATTGTCTGTGTCCCAAGAGCTTTTCTGAGAAACGACAGAACCACTATTATCCTGACAAAAGAGGTCAAAAGTATCAATATTGATGGGGCAAGGGCTAATATGGTAATTAAAAAAAGTACCTGAAGCGCAACTGCAACATCACCGGGATTATTTGTATCTGTTAAAGAAAGTGTTAATTTTGGTAAAACCTGTGCATCAGAGGAAAGGACAAATGAAAAACAGATCAAGGTAAATACAGTAACTACCTTTTTTGTTAATGAACAGATACGCGCATGGATTATTTGTGAATGAATCTTTTTAAAAATAACTTTCAAGTTCAAGCCGTTTTTATCCGATGCATAAATAGAGGAGATTATCTTTTTTGGTGTCATACAGGCTTTTTAATCTTTTCGATAAAGTTATTAAAAGCATCTTTAAACTGCATTACAGAACCTCCTTCTTTAGAAGAAGTTATCAGTTCAATAGCTTTTTTATTTTCGATTTTCTCAATCAAAACAATATTTGATTGTGTCTGGCCCAATAGATACACAGTATCCATCACTCGAACAAGCAGAACATTCCTGTTCTGTCCCAGAGGCAAAATTTCCAAAATGTCCATTGCCCCACTGCTGCCAATTTTTGCTCCTCCTGAGAGCCCACACCTTTTAAAAAACCAGGCAACAACAAATATAAGACCGATCACCAATAACAGATACAAGGAAATCCTTAAAATAACAAAGGCATAATTCTCTGATTTTTCACTAGTTAGATGGGAACTCCCAGACAGAGCAGTATCACTTTGCTCCATAATGGCAGATCGTACTTTTTTAATATCAAAACTGCCAGAATTTTTCTGCTGATCGTCTGCTTTCAGCGGTGCCATAGTCACAAACAGCATTATGGCTAATAACGAAAACCTGAATTTGAACAATGTAAACTCCTGTAATCTGTTTTTTATAAGCTATTGCAAGCTTTTTATTCTCTCCTCCGCAGAAACGAGAGATACAATTCGAATCCCGAAACTTTCATCAATAACAACAACTTCACCTTTTGCCACAACTTTATTATTAACAAGCAGATCCACTGGTTCTCCAGCCATTCTATCCAGCTCCACTATCGAACCCGGAGAAAGTTCAAGTACCCGTTTAATGGATTGTTTGGATCTGCCAAGCTCAATACTGACATCAAGATCGATATCCAGCAACATATCAATGTTTTCATGTTGTCCTGTCGATGGTGAATCGAGCGATTGATCTCCAAATTCATTATTACTTGAATCAAATGCTGTAATCCTTGATAAATCATCAAGTTCCGAACTGTTTAGCTGAACTGAACCGGAATCAGAATTGTTTGATGATACGTTTTCCAAAATCTGATCGCACAAAACAGAAGGAACAAGTAAAACTGTTTCCGATTTGAGATCATCAGACGACTCAAGCGAGATTATCACCATTTTCATCGAGTCTTCATCAAAAGGAGGATTATCTGAATCAAATTCTGAAACTTCAACTGTTCCAGCAGAAACAGTTGTCCCGATCTGCAATCCAAAAGCATTTGAAAATGCACCCATTACCTGATTATAAAGTTCTCCGATAGCATCTTTATGGTCTTCATTGTAATCCGCGGTTCCATCCCCCATCATCATCAAATCAGAAAGAACAGCTACATCCTTTTTTTGTATTATTAAATAGAACTCCCCTTCAATACCAGTTGTAAGTGGCAAAGCCAGTGAAAGTGCAACCGTGTCTATTTTTTCACGAATGATTGAAAAATCCACTTTTTGACACTTTTGGGGACTAAAGATTGTTTTTTTATTTAGTACCGTTGATATAACCGTCCCGGCCTGGTTACAAAACAGTTCAAAAATCTTTGAGACAGCTTCATACTTATCTTCTGAAGGTTGAATAATACCGGAATCCTGCAAATCACTGTTTGCCTCAGAATTCAAAAGAGCATCAATCTGGTCCTGGGATAAAATATCACTCATTGCAACCTGGAACCTCCTTCTCAAGGATTTTCGTTATTTTAACAGCTTTTTTTCGCCCAACCAACCCTGAACGTCCTGCCATTTTCGTTTTTCCATCAATTTGTACCAATAAATCACTGTCATAAAGTTTATCCAGACACAGGACATCTCCCTTTTGTAACTGAAGAAGGTCTCGGATGGTCAGCGCAGTCTTCCCTATCACTGTCGAAAGTGACAGCTCAATATCCTGTAACTCATTTTCCAGAATTTCTCTTGTTTCACTGGTAGCAGAGCTTTGTGATGATATCCAGTTTTCACCGGAAAGATTATTAATAACCCCTTCAAGAAGCATATACGGAAAACAGATACTCATTAAACCAGAAGCATTTTGCATTCTGACTTCCAATGATATCAGGATGACAGTTTCTCCGGGAGGTGCAATCTGTACAAATTGCGGATTCGTTTCATATGCTTCAATTTTTGGACTGAATATTCCAATATGCTCCCAAACATCTTTAAGATCATTGAGACCTCGTTCAACAATCCTGATTATAACATTTTGTTCAATAAGCGTAAGTTCCCTGTTCTGTTCAGAAGGTCTTCCCTGTCCGCCAAAAAGCCTGTCTATAATGAAAAAAACCAGTGATGGGTTAATTTCAATAATTGCAGTGCCTTCAAGCGGTTCCATCTTGAAAACATATATACAGCTAGGGTTTGAAATTGACATCACAAATTCTGAATAGGTAAGCTGATCAACACTGACAAGCTCAATTTCAACAAATGTCCTTAAAAAATTGGTCAATGTTGTTGAAAACTGTCGTGCATATCCATCGTGAAGATTTTGCAGTGTCCGCATCTGATCTTTTGAAACACGGTCAGGACGACGGAAATCGTAAAGAGATAAAGATTTATCCACATCACTGGAATCAT
>DATGNN010000254.1:0-8834 GCA_035306725.1 Chitinispirillaceae bacterium
ATATTAAACGTTCTGGATCTGATTCTTTTGCCAATGTCCGTGAAGCAGATCGCGAAGGAATCGTCTGATTTAGGTAAAAAATAACCCTTTAAAATGAGTCTTTTCGAAACATATCTTCAAGATGCTGTTCGTGGGTTATCCAATTAAGAGACTTAATGAAATATTCTCCAAGAGGGAGTAATAAGTACCGAAAAAAAATTATGCACTAAATAATCAGGTAATTTCCTGTTAGATCACCAGAAACAGAATCATTATTTTAATTCTTTTAAAGGTATTAGCATTTTATAAAAGGTTACAGTCACTCATGTTTTACTACTTAACTTTCCATTTCCGCGATAAATAAATCTCCCCATAGCCTGTATAATTCAATGAATCCTTTTGTCTTCTGAAGGATATTCATGGGTTATATTCATTTGGCTTTACATTTGTATAAAACCGATATCGGTTTTAACACACTCGTGTTTCAGCAACTATCCGGTCTGTTTGACATTGCATAACAACAGAGATTTGTAATCATCTGTTGTTATGGATATAACTGATTGAGTTTAATTTATTTAACAAATGGAATAAAGTATGACTGAATGGAAAAAAACATTTATAACAATATGGTCTGGTCAAATCTTTTCAACACTGAGCAGCATGACCGTTGGATACGCAGTAATATTCTGGCTGAGTATCGAAACGAAATCAGCGCAAGTGCTTGCAACAGCAACGATTGCCTCACTGCTGCCTCAGTTGCTTCTCGGTCCTTTTATTGGAGTTCTTGTAGACAGATTAGACCGCCGAAGCGTAATGATTGCAGCAGACCTGTTTATTGCAGCCTGTACTTCAATGATTACAGTATTATTATTAAATGGCAGCACTGAGCTCTACTGGTTTTACATTCTGCTGATGTTCAGATCTGTAGGAAGTGCTTTTCATATCCCTGCCATGCAGGCATCAACACCACTGCTGGCACCGGAATCGGAACTGATGAGAATTTCGGGAATTAATCAAATGATCCAGTCGGGAAGTATCATTATCGGACCACCTCTGGCAGCTTTACTTATCAGTTCCCTGAATATGGCTTATGTTATGCTCTTCGATGTCTTTGGAGCTGTTATTGCCTGTATTTCATTATTAATGGTGCATATACCTAATCCGGAGAAAAAGGAAAATGCACCGGTTCCCCATGTATTGCGGGAAATAAAAGAAGGATTATATGAAATATACAGCCGCAGAGGCATACTGTTTCTCGTTATTGTAAATATTGCATTTGTCTTTTTGATTATGCCTGTTGCCACTCTGTTTCCGCTGATGACCCTGAATCACTTTATGGGCGGGACTTATCATGTGAGTATGGTTGAAGTTTTCTGGGGAGCAGGATCACTTATTGGTGGTTTGATACTTGGCCTTAAAAGGTTTAATGTAAACAAGATAGTCCTGACAAATATCATGTATATTGTAACTGGTTTCACATTTGTTTTCTCAGGGAAACTACCTGAAAACGGTTTTTTGATGTTTATGTTTCTAACCCTTCTCGGGGGCGTTTCCATGACTATTTACACTGGTGTATTCATGGTGATTCTTCAAACAAATATTGATCCATCAGCTCTTGGACGGGTGTTTTCAATTTACGGAAGTATCAGTTTACTCCCGTCGATTTTCGGTCTGATATATACAGGATTCGTAGCAGAACGACTTGGTATTAACAATGCTTTTTTAATCGCAGGAAGTGTAATTGCACTTCTGGGGCTTTGTTCATTTTTCCTCGCTCCAATACGGGAAATGATAGCAAAATGTAAAGAAAATCAGTGAAGCCAGAAATAACAAAAGCAGGGGGTAGAGCACATGGTCTGGATGTATCAGATTATGGCTCGCCGCTTTTGTTCTTATTCTTTATTTATAGGCACTACCTCGGAAAGCTCATTGTGAATTAACCGTCTCCATTCTGGCTATGAATTATCAATATTTAATAAGAGCATCCATCAGTGTTCACTTTAATCCCAGAACTCCCAGATCAAAAAATCCTTTCGTATCTGCGGGAATTTTCACAATACGATTCTTTTTGTTGTTCAGACCAGATTCACAAATTATATACATCCCCGTGCGGTTGCATATCAGCGGCAAGCGAGGCACTCCACATGCGAAATTTTAATAACATTTTATCTGCAGACTGAAACAGAAGCTTGTTACCTTGAATGAATTCCGTTTTTATAACACGCAAAGCGGGTTTGCTATTATATTAATTAAAACCGAATACCGGCATTGAGGAATGGTTTTTTCTCGAGAAAAACAGGCTTAAATAACAAGTGTAAGCTATCCAGTACATAAACCACCGCACGCTCGCAGGTCGGGAGACATTCATTAAGAAAACCCCATTCAAGACGGTCTCACCCCAGCCGAGATTCAGGGGTCTTTAACGGATAGAAGCGCATGAATGCCAAATCAGAGCAAAATGCACGAATATCGCAATCGCACAAAAAGTCAGCACACAAAAGAATCGTTATTATTCAGGTACTAATATTTTGATATTCAAAAAATCATGAGAAATAACCAGGCAGATTAATGTATAAAAGCAGCTTTTTAAGATTTCGGGCATTTCTTTTTCTTTTCACCCATATATTTTTTTCAGCTTTCCCATATAAGGCCATTGCAAAAACATATCATGGTCAAGTCTTTTGTAACAATCAGCCTCTGGATTCGGTCAGAGTCTCCTCTTTGCTTCATAAAACCTCTGTTTTTACAAAAAAAGATGGTTCATTTAAACTTGAAATCGCAGGTTTTAATCCCTGGGCTCCGGATTCCATAGTTCGTGATCAATACTACAACCACACTCTCCAAATACCCGGATCCGGAAAAATCCATTCATTCGTTTCAAAAAAAGAGAGTATCAATATATCTCTCATCGACCTCAAAGGTCGCCAGATCGAACAGATCACAACTTCGAAACAAAACAGATTTTCCATAAAAAAAAAGGTTGCTGCAGGTGTTCTGTTTTTACAGGTTGACAATTACAAACCAGAACCACTTCTCATGATCAAAAATAAAAACCAGGAGATCGTTTTTCAGAAACAACACAATCCGGTTAACCGACCCGACAGTCCGGTTCAGGACACACTTTTTTTCTGTAAAAAAGGATACACTTCATACAGTGCTCCGATTGATAAATTTTTAGACAAGCATGAAATCAGACTGCAAAAAAAACGATGGGCAGCATCCGATATCCATAACCATACTGTTCTGACTGATGGTGGTTTTATACAGGATTCATTGCTGAAACACGCTTTCAGCGAGGGTGGTCTTGATGTTTATATGAATGCGGAACATGGCGGGATGTTTTACCTGGATACATCGGGAAACTATATAATTGACGATCCTTTTCACCAGACAAATGCACCCCGTTACAGTAACTCCCTTATTCCAAGATGGTACACACTAAAATATTTTTCCTGGCCAAAAATTCTCGGGCAGCGCAAACTTTACCCCGACAAAATTATCCTTCAGGGACTTGAATGGAACTGCCCCGGACACGAACATTCAACCGTAGGCTTTATTAATGATTCCGATCAACCGGATGCCATAGCCGATTTTGAGTATATGTTTGATTTTAAAGATTATGATAACAGCATCCAATGGCTGCCAAAGAATAACCTGATGAAACATTACAATGCCATAGAAGGTCTTAACTGGCTTAAAAACAATTACCCTTCATCAAGTTTCTTTTTCATTAATCACCCGTCACGTGAAGCAATCGGCCCCTACACTGCAAGTGATTTCCGGGATTTTCATAATGCTGCTCCCCAGATTTTTCTTGGTTTTGAAGGTATGCCCGGGCACCATAAAAGTCCTGTAAGGGGAGCATATTTCTATGGTTCTCCAGAAAAAAACCGGACATGGGGAGGTGCAGATTACATCCTTTCAAAAGTTGGTGGAGTCTGGGACGCTCTTTTAGGTGAAGGGCGGCATATATGGATAATCGTAAATTCTGATTTCCACTATGATACCAGCGATTTCTGGCCAGGTCAATATGCAAAAACATGGTCTTCCGTTACAGATACAGGTGCTCTGGCCTGGCTTGAAGGGGTGAGATCCGGAGAAATGTTTATTGTACACGGTGACCTTGTTTCTGATCTTGAATTCTATATTGATGACGGAGTTTTTGATGCTCCAATGGGCTCAGACCTTCACAGCTGTTCCAAAGAGATTAATATAACAATACGTTTTAAAAACCCACCAGTAAATAATAACGGAGACAGTGTAAAAGTCGACCATATAGACCTTATAAGAGGAATCATTACAGGTAAAATAGCCACTTCTGATCCTGCTTACTATTCAAATTCAACCAACACATCAACCAAAGTAATAAAAAGATTCCATGAGAAAGACTGGATAATAGAAAACGGATGGAACGCAATGAATACTACTGTTTCCTTAACGCAACCAGCTTATTTCAGACTTCGGGGGACCAATCTTGCTGTGGGCACACCGGGTGAATCAGATATGGATGGCAATCCGCTTGTTGACCTGGATAATGCAAACAACGAACAGATAGCATGGAATGATCTGTGGTTTTATTCCAATCCGATCTTTGTGTACCTAAGGTAAAACAAACTGTATTATATATTGAGGTACATTCCAAATTCTTAATTCTTTATTCTTAATTCGAAATCATTTACACAGTTTTCACCTGAACTTACTAAAACAGGAACTTTTTCCCCCCAGCTGAAACCTGAGGAATAAGATGAATCCAGCAAAATGATTTGTAAAAGATATTCACCTGGTGGTACGTTTTCGAATTTATAAGATTCATTTTCTGAAACGACTTCGTGATAATCCAGGCCTGATAAAAATACCAGACATTTCAGTTTTGAATCTGATTCGATTTTACCACTCACAGAACCTGTTTTTTTCAGTTTACCTTTATGTGATTCCAGATAAGAATGCTGATTCTTACATGTCACATTTTTGATAATACCAGAGTTATTTGAAAGAGGATCAACTATCAGGATATTGTAAACACCACTATCACAAGTAAAAGAGTAATAACCCTGTTCGTCAGCTACTTGTACCACCCCCAGTCCTTTTCCGATATATGGAATGTATGAAGTATCAAAGAGAAAAACCCGGGAAAATTTTGGCGCCACACCCTCTATTGAATTGGAGGATGCAACAACAGTGTAACCGTTTGTAGTCTCTACTCCCGACAGATTTTGAGTACAGTTATTATAAATTAAAAAAATAACTGAAATTGTAATTAATGAAATTCTTTTATTCAGTGCCATTATTACGATCCTCCTTTTCGATTGATTTTGAAAGAGGAAAGCACTGAAAATTGATCTGATAAACCCTGTCTGGTGATTCGCACTCTTTTTCGATGGCAGCGATTTCCTGACGAGCTTTACGGATAACTTCCCTGACTTTTTCAAAAGCATTTTCAGAAAGAGTTACTGTTAAAGTAGAATAATCTCTTTCTTCTTTTGGAATATTGTTCAGTGCTTTTACAGCCATCTCAGACATTGCCGCCTGGAAAGCATGTATCGCCATACCATTCCACGTATCACCTGTTGTAAGAAATGATTTTCCAGGTCTTGTACAACCCTGTTCATCATTTTTTATGTAACCGCAGGATTCAAGCAATTGAATCGCTTTTCGAACTTTAGCTTCACTAATTGACGGCAAAATCAAGGACCCGAGCTTCTGATAATCATCTGTATCCGGGATAATACGAAGGAGCTCATGGAGAATTATATAATACCACTCTTCAAATATTTTATAACCCTGTTCAGGTATTATCGAATTACACTCAGATCGTAATTTACTTATTTCCTTGAAACAGTTATACCTTTCCCCGTCATCGGTAAGGGTATCAAATTTTACAAGCAGGCTAAAATATTCTGCTTCACGTCGTTTCAGTTTTAAAAAATCAACAAGTTTTGGAAGCAGATGGGACCCCAGCCGGCGGGTACCATTAATAATACGTGTAAACGATCCTGAACTCATGCCGATACGTGATGCTGCACACCTGTACGAAAAGGCAGGATTTTTCTTCCTTTTTTCTTCAAGAACGTCTTTTATATACTCTCGATAATCTGTGTACAAAAAAATACTCGCCATTATTTTCACCTGTTATCTGTTATTAAATGCCAGTCTCTTTTCAATACTGCCATAACTTTTACTGAGATATAAATTGCTTTTTAGCCGCAGAGATTTATTCGACAGACATCTTCCATTAAGTTGAAACAGTGAACATCCGTTATTTTTTCTGTAAACACCAGTCCGCTTTTCAACAAGAAATCTTTTCACTCCCGAATTTCCGGTATCAATAACCGCCTCGATATGACTGCCATTTTTATCGATAACAAAAGCCTGCGTTAAATTCAGGCAATCATATACAGAAACATACCCCTGTTTTTCTGGATAAAAGCTGACTTTAAATACAGGATCACCGTTTTCTACATTTACAACAGCTACGGCCTGCACCTCAACAGATAGCGTAAATGCTTCTTCATCGACAGATACACTCAAGGCAGTTCCAGGTAAAGGTGAAGACAAAACAGATTTAAAAATGGATACATAAGCTGTATCATAAACAAACAGGAATTCCAGACCCTGAATCTGGTTAATTTGCGTGCCTGTCAGTGTAATTGTAAACTGTTCCTGTGAACAGGAACAGTTCACTTTAATCCTGGGTTCGGCATTAATAATTGAAATAATACCGACTATAAAAACTAAAAACAGAATTCCACCAGGTCTTAAAAAACCCGGTGGTTTAAAAAATCTCATTAATACAACTCCTTTTTATTCAGATAATGATGGATTCATTGTCCTTCCCATAAACAGAATCGTTTGAGTTTCCCTGTCGCGTATCAGGTAAATAAAAGGATGATTTGCAATAAAACTTGGTACATCAGTTGATGTTCTCCCAAATACTACCGCAGTAGCAGCCGCAGCTTCAGTACCGGATTCATCAACAGATATAAAAGCCTTGTGAATAACATCACTTATATATAAATCATGGTTATTAATTTTTGAAAAATCAGCAGTACCAGGACTGAAAGCATCAATCATTCCCATTGCAACAAGCACATCTTTAATTGACAAGCTACTGGTTGTATATTCAAATTTGGGTAACTGAACCGGCAATTCTGTGGAATCCAGTTCTGATATCAACTGTTCAATATTATCAAGAGTAAGAGAACCTTCAAAATCTGAAAATGACCCCTGATCGGGTAACAGCACGGTCATAACCAATCTGTCACCTTCATACGGAAAGTCCATAACTCTCACATTACTACCGTGTTTGTATAACATTTTAACCTTTTCATTGGAGTCATTCAGATTCATAAGCGGTACAGCAACTGTACTGTTATCAATACAATAAAAATCTCCGGTTTCTGTTAACTCAGGATTAAAACTGGAAAGCCAGTCTGCCAGAAAATAAATGGCATTGGTTAAAACCAGTTCTGTGGCAGGAGTTATTACTCCCTGCGGAATGAGATCGCAAATTTTATTATTTGTCTGTTCTTCAACCCATGTATTTATTATAACCCTGCTCTCTTCAGGTTGTGCAGCAAAGTCCAGAAGATTCACACCTGCTCCGTAATACCGGGAAAGTGTATTTAAAAAACCGGTAGTAAATGGTACTCTCGTCTTCATCCATGCACTGTTAACTACATTCAGTGTAACACCATCAACAGTCTGAGTATATCCCATTAACTCCTGATCAAGCCCGTTTATAGCTGCATGAAACAGATCCCCACCAAATGCATCACAGAGCACTTCACGCATCTGCCTTTCGGTTTCTCCATCGGCACCGGCACTCGCCATTGCCAGAGCTACAACCATACTGTAAGGTGAGAAAAACAGATTCTGATTACTTTCCACCAACTCCTGCTCAATTATCGACTTGTACATATCCAGAGCAAACCTGTTAATACTTTTTGCCTGAATATCAATATTCTCTTTAGACCCGATCTCACGGCTGACTGAAAGAGACTTACTGAATCCAAAAGGAGTATTACTTTCGGGATCCTTGTCACCCCGGTTTTCTTCACTGCTTAATGGATTCTCTGAACAACCTGCAATTATAAATGCAATTCCGCAAAGAATTAACAATCTCAAACCTTTCATAACTCCTCCTTTGGGCAATGTATAACTTTCCAAACCAATTTAAGCTTTTAAACATTTTCCTGTGCGACAGCTTTGATTATTTGATTAACTGATTTTGTTCATTGATATCAATTCACTCATTTAATAATATAGCGTATCCGGAATCGGTTTTCAACAGCAAAAATTATTATATGTTTCCTGTTTCAGGAAGCATATAATTTAATTTAATTTTCATTTTCTTATTATATATCATACACTTAAAGTTGTTTGTATTTTTTACCATTCAAATATTTTTTTATGTTTAGGAAGCAGCGGGGTTATAAAGCAAGACAAAAATCACCTTAGTACCCCAAAAATTTTTCAATATCAGGTATTTTAAAGTAACTGCGATTATTATTAAGACCGATACAATTTTGTACATCTCAATATACTATGCCTTATATTCTAAAAAATTTCCGTATCGAAATAAACAGGTTCTATATTTATACCTGGTAGAGATTAAAGTCCGGTAGCCATTTTATTAATGGAATTATGTTAAAAAATTGCACAAGAAAAACAGACTATAAGAGGATTTGGTGGGGCAAATATTCCTGCCTGGATTGATGATCTTACACCAGATCAGGTTAACAAAGCATTTGGAAACGGTGCGGGACAAATTGGAATGAATATTCTTCGAATAAGAGTTCCTTATGATACAAGCGATTTCCATAAAGAGTTACCCACTGCTCTGGAAGCTCAATCTT
>DATGNN010000255.1:0-4521 GCA_035306725.1 Chitinispirillaceae bacterium
TACGTGGGGCAATCAGGGTAAATGACACTCCAGCCCGATATGGAGGAGAGGAATTTACAGTGATAATACCTGAAACAGATCAACATGGTGCAATGGTGATAGCCGAGCGGATACGATTAAATATCGAAAAACATATCATACATTCTCTTGATAATGAACTCCATGTAACAGTCAGTATCGGATGTGCATCATGGCCGTTAATGGTTTCAATTCAACAGGAATTGATTGATTGTGCTGATCAGGCACTCTATTTTTCAAAAAAACATGGAAGAAACAGAATTACTATGTTTAATCCAGATGTGTCCGAAAAAAGATAATGAATGAATTGGGACGGACTACTTTTTTATGTTTAATGAAAAAGTTAAAAAGATAGTCCGTCCCAAAAAAACTCCGAAAAACTGCGGTTTCAGGTTCGATATATCAAATAGAAAACCTATTTCGTGCCCAATGTAGATTATATGTATATTCTGTAACTATTTTTAAAAATGCACATAATTATTTTAACCTGTAACCAATACACTAATTTATGAAATTACATTTTTTGTTGTTTGAATTTTGCCTTGCTTTGATAGCTTTACCACTTACCATATATTCGCAAGAGTGTACTTTTACCATTGCACGCTTGAAATATGGGGGCGGGGGAGACTGGTATGCAAATCCATCATCACTTCCAAATCTGGTTAAAGCAGTTCGTGAACGTACCAGTATCGCTATTTGTGATTCAGTTGCAGTTGTTGAAATAACAGACGACAGTTTTTTCCATTTTCCATTTATATATATGACTGGTCATGGAGATGTTCGTTTTAATGATAAGGAAAGACTGAGACTTCGAAAATATCTCATTGGCGGAGGGTTTTTGTGGGTTGATGATAATTATGGAATAGATAAATCTTTCAGAGAGGAAATGAGTGCTTTATTTCCAGAAAATCCACTGGTAGAAGTTCCAGATGATCACCCAATTTATAAAAGTGTCTATAAGTTGCCAGGGTTGCCTAAAATTCATGAGCATGATGCTTTGCCGGCACAAGGACTTGGCATCTTTTTCGATAACAGACTTGTTGTTTTTTATTCATTCAGTTCTGATATTGGTGATGGTATGGAAGATTTGACGGTTCATAATGTCGGTGAAAAACTCCATGAAACGGCCTTGCAAATGGGTGTGAACATTGTTGCCTGGTTTTTAAACCCATGAAATCTGATTTTCAAAAAGTCTATAAGTTCATTTCTAGGATACGCAGAAAATATATCATAAAAAGGATACTTGATGGAATCCTGACTGCAGGGTTGATGTTTTTAACTATTTCATCTTTTTTAAATCTGCTCTTTTTTTTCTATCCTGTTACTTTGCTACCTCTGGTTTGGGATTTTGTTTTAATTCTTACAATTATTTTTATAATTATCTGGTTTATTGATTCAATTGTTTTACATAAACCTGGAATGATAGAGACTGCAAACCTGGTTGAGCAGAAAGGTAGTCTGGACCACCCATTAGTATCAATAGCTTTGGAGTTAAAAACTGTTGAATCACAAAAAATTTTTACTCAAAAAGCCTACAGTGGTGCTGCTGGTCAAATAAAAGAATTACCCATTTCAATCTATTCACTGAAAAAGTGGAAAATATATTTAATTGTTTTAACAGCTGTTTTATGGTGGTTAACAAATTTCACCCTGAACCCGGTTATGACACATTATTGGAAAATGCCATTTGCATTTTTAAATAAAGCTGATGCAGTGGTTTCTCCGGGTACAGTTTGTTTACCACGGAATGCTTTTGTAAAAATGAGTCTGGAACCCTCCGGAACATTTTTTCCCTCATGCAGAATAAAAATCAGCTCTATCAAGACTGGTAGAGAAAGCCGGTACTTGATTCTTCCTGACAGTTCAGGAGTTTTCTCATATCAGGCAGACAGTGTCAGGGAATCGTTTGTTTATCAATTTACCTATGGTGGCCGGGATTTTAACCCTGAAACAGTTTTGGTTGTCGACCCTCCGGTTCTCTATGGTTTGAAAATGAAACTTTTTCCTCCATCCTATACAGGAGCACCACAAAAGGAACTTCCTGATGGGCAGGGGGATTGTTTTGTGTATGCTGGAACAAAAGTGAAAATTGAAATACAATCCGACAGGTTATCTGATGCTTATCTTATAGTTAACAATGATTCATGTGTGATGGATACCGTTGACAACAAGATAGCTGGAGAATTTACGGTTTACAATCCGATCACCTATACATTTTCTCTATTGGATACATTCGGACAGAGAAATGATTCACTTCCACTTTTTTATGTTGATATCATTCCTGATGATAAACCATTTGTACATTTCCTTAAACCCGGGACGAATAAAAGTGTAAATCCGGAAATGGTTGAATCATTATGGTTAGAAGCTGTTGATGATCTTGGATTAAGAACCCTGAAAATTAATTACTACAAAAATGGTGAACAGGATGAACCACCCAAAGAATGGAACATCCCTCTGAAAGGAAATCCTAAAACTGTACAAAAAGAACTGGAATGGAATCTTAATGAACTTTCTCTCTATCCAGGAGATACGTTGTTTTATTGGGCACAGGTAAGAGATTCACGTCCATTTAAACCATATCAAATTGCCAAAAGTGATACATTCTGGTATAGATTGTTAAGTTTTGAAGAAATTCATGAACAGGTTGTAAACAGGGAAAACTCTGCACAAAAAGCCATAACCGATGTGCGAAAAACACAGGAAGATCTTGATGAAATGATCAAAAATATGATCAAATCTGCCAGTGGAGAAAAAGAACTTACCTGGGATCAGAAACAGGTACTGGATAAAATAAAAGAAACTATTAAGGCTCAGGCTGATTCATTGAAAACTGCTATGAATTCTCTTCAGGGTAACATCGAAAAACTTAAGGATGAAGGTGATCTTGGAGAAGAAATAGTTGAAAAAATGGATCAGATTCAAAAAGCCCTTAAAGATCTGATCGATCAGTTTGGAGATAGCTTGTTTATGGACTTTGATAACCAGATGATAACAATGGAAGATATGAAGGAGGCTGTTAAAAAGCTTGAAGAAATGTTACCGGAGCTAAATGAAAGACTTGATAATACTTTGGAATACCTCGAAATGCTCAAGCGGGATAGAGAGATAGCTGCATTGGCACTTCGTGCAGAAAATCTTGCACAGGAGCAGACTGAAATTTCGGGATCAGATGATAAAGAAAGAAATAAGATGCAACAGGAAAAACTTCTGGATAGAACCAAAGAATTAAGCGAAGATATTTCATCAAAAGCCAAAGATGGTTTAAAAATGCCGTCAACCGACAAACTCGATTCCATACAATCGGAAATGGAATCGCAAATTTCTCAAAAACAGTTTCCATCATCGGGTGAAATGAATTCAATGAGCAGTGAGCTTGTATCTTTATCACAAAGTTTGAAACAAATGATGAGTTCTGCAAGATGGGAGCAGATACAGGTTGAGCGTAAGCAACTTCTTGATTTAACAGATGATATACTTGATATTGCACAATGGCAGGAAAAACTTGGTAAACAGATAAAAACTATGAATCGGGAGTATCAGGCACGTTTTCAACAGACTGTAAATGATGCTGTTAAGAAAACTCAACAAAAAGCAGATAAGCTGACAGTCATTCCCCCTCTAATTAAAAAGCTTATAAGAGACGGTTTTGGCAAGGTATCAGAGATGTCTGAAACGATTCTTCAATCAATAGGGCAGTCTAGAGGGACTGGAGCGATGCATTCTAATGCACATTTTTTATATGATCTGGCTGACTTGATGATGAGCATTGAAAGTTCTATGGGACAGCAGCAGGCACAAGGACAGTGTGGAGCAGAAGGCTGTACAGCCGGATTGCAAAGACTTTCCGGAAAACAGGCTGCTATTAATTCTGCGACTTCAGACCTCTTGAGATCAATGATGAATGAAAAAAAAACAGATGGATTTTCAGAAGCTCAAAGTGGTAATGAGATTGAGCAAGCCCGAAAAGAAGCTCAAAAAGCCCAGGAAGCGCTTGCTGATGAACTGGAAAAACTGGCTAAAAAGTTTGGTGGTGAAGGGGAGAGTATGTTAAAAAGGGTTGAAGAATTGGAGAAAGAAGCCAGGCATCTGGCTGAGATGTTAAAAAACCCCGAAAAGAACATTACAGAACGGCAGGACCGATTTCTCTCCCGTATGCTTCAAGCTGCCCTTTCCTTGCATAAGCAGGATGAAGGGAAGGAAGAACGAAAATCCCGGGTTGCATCAACAACTTTTAAGGAACAAAAAATAATTAAACCAGCTGAGGTTGTAAAAGACCCGGATACTTTTTATTTGTTGAGGCGAAAGGCATTACAGGGGAATTTCCCTGAAAATTACAGATCTGCGATAAAAGCGTATTTTGATTCGCTTGAAGTGAAATTTCTTGGAGAGAAAAGATAAAAAGGGGACGGCAAGTTTTTTTACCGTCCCCGGCCGGTTTCCTACCACCTCTGTCTTATTTGGTGCTTTAAAGTGTTGCAGAGGTTTAACAGCCCTCGGAAT
>DATGNN010000256.1:0-2141 GCA_035306725.1 Chitinispirillaceae bacterium
TTTTCAGCGGAATACCATCAATACTGAATTCACCGATTGAACCAAGTTTCATGGAAGAAAAAGCAGGGTGATTTCCAAAATTATTCAACACTACCCATGTATATTGCTGTCCCGGTGATAACGGCGGCGGATCGGCAGTAATTATTCCTGAAGGATCCGGAGCGCCATAGGCAATCCTGCTATCTGGAGTAATAGCCTGCCACACTATACTTACTCCGCTCAGATCTATTTTACTGCTGTCCATATTATCAATTTTTATCGCTTCATCCGATAAAATTACATGATAATATGGAACTCCGGCATTTGCATTCCACGAAAATACAGGTGTAAGATTATCTACCATACCTGTTGGTGATGAAATTACAGGAGCATTCTGGCTTTCAACTATTATTTGAAACTCATTGGAATACAGTGTGTCATTGTCAAGCGGCAATGCTACAATACAATAATAGATTCCTGGTCCCATTGCTGTCTGGTCAACTGCACGAAAAGCAGTACCTCTTGCCGGTGCAGCGATTGACTGAAAATAAACATTGTCGTAAATTGAATCAGTTGCAGAATCTCTCCATGGAATAACCCTGTAATTATATGCACTCAGGTCTGCCCCTCCAGGTGATTTACTATAGTAAATATAACCCGAATCGGGCGATAAATAACCACTTCCCCTGCTTGAACCCGCCCATTTTATCCACATTACATCGGAACCATTCTGAACCCCTAATGGTGCACTGATAATTACATAATCGGTAACCTGCTGAGCTGATAATTGCGATACAAATATTAACGTCAATATTATGTAACCATACTTTCTCATTTATCTTCCTTTCACAATGTAATGCTCAGAAATAATAGAAAAAACCTGTTTTGAAAGCAGGAAGCGGAACAACATCCATCTCAATCAACAGCTGTAGTTTGCTGCCAATTGAAGTTCCAAAATTAAAAATCGGTAACATTGCCATTGAGCCCATGTGCATGTATGGCATGTTACTTCCAAGCAAATTCTCTTTATCTTCATGACGAAAATCCATTCCAAATACACCGATATTCAAAAAAGCCCGGTAAATTCTGCATTGTAAAATAACAACATGATCAACAGAAACACCCGCATCAAGTGAAAGGGTATCAAATTGCCCGATTCGTGTACTTCCCGATTCTAAAGCCCTTTTTTCCCTTGCTATCTGATCTATCCTCATTTTTATTTCACCAAATATTTTTGTATATGATATACTTAATACTTCAGGAAAAACATCAAACGACAATGTAAGACCTGTAGGTATCTGCCAGAACATACCGGGTTCTTTTCCATTTTCATCTTTTGTTGTGTAAATCACACTGTCTGCTGCATTACGAATCAGATTTTGCCTGAATTCCGGATCATTAAACAGTTCCGGATCATCAAAATCATATAAAAGTTCAAATGTTACTGGATCGACAAAAAACGGTATGGAATACCCTGCATAAAAGTTGCCTTTAGCCCTTTTTTTCAGACCGAATCTTGATGTTACAGTAAATCTCCAGGCCTTTAATCCAAGGGTAGGAGTCCAACATTCCGCTTCATAATGACCGTAAGCCCTGCCATAGAACTTATCCGAAGAGTAATCAAGTTCCTGGTTTATGGAAATTCCTGCAGCAGCATTTCCATCACCCTGGCTATTCTCATATTTTAACCTGCCCAGTATATCGATGTCTCCTCTGGCACGTAAATCCATGTTAAAAAGATGGCGATTAAGATTCACCGCCACCGTAAAAAAAGGATTTATCCGGTAGGCATATCCAAAAGTCATAGTCTCCCAGCTGGTTTTCAGATCTACAGGAACATTTATCGTCCCCCGCATCAAAAAGCTCAGACCATCCATCAATGAATCCGGACTGATAAAAACAGCCGGATTACCCAGAGCATTCTGGTAGTTGAGGTAAAAATTCTGGGTGTTTGAAAAACTTGCGACTCCTCCCAGCATAGGAACATCAACACGCACTGTAATATTTGAGTTTTGTTTGGCAACCCCTTTGGGCCGGAAAGTCTCTCCATCCGAAAACATCGTTGTGTCAGAGAAAACTGAATCAATCGCAGGATTCAGATAAGTAGCAAAATCACGAAGATTAAAGGATTTTTCAATCGGGATGTTAAACCCTAAAAAACC
>DATGNN010000257.1:0-14363 GCA_035306725.1 Chitinispirillaceae bacterium
TGTTATCAGGCGTTCTTATTTTGATTCTTTATTCCAATATTGCCAAAGCAGATCGTGTAAAGGAATCATCTGTTTCAGGAATAAAAACGTCCCGACTTTGTCATCAAAATCGGGACTTATTCGCTCGGCAATTCAATCATTTCATAATCCTGATACGACCTTATCTGAAGGATACTCTACAGAGAACGTAAGCGGAATTTTAACATTTTCACCGGGTTCAAGTTCCAAAAGCCATTCCAGATATTCGTGTCTGTTTTTTTTCAAAGACAAACTGTTTTCCTTGAATTTCGGTTCTATGAGCTCCACTTTCATTTCCTTATTTCCAGAAATGGGTAGCTGATCCTCTATATATCACGGAGAAAGCTCAGGCTTATTACCTCCAATTTGCGACTTTGCAGTGGATAGTTTTACAGGAAAAGGTTGGCCCGCCCCCTATCCTCCCTATCCTCGCCTACAAGGAATTAACACCCCGTCGTTCAAGGAGAGTACCATCCTTGAGATAAAGATTTGTTATTGAGCTTATATATTCAACCTCAGCTCTTGCCTTGTCCAGTTGGGCAGAAATTAAATCCCGTTGTTTTTGTAAAACCATATACTCAGTAGATTTTCCGGCATTCAGCTTGGCCTGTTCTGCCATACTGTTCTGTTCCTGCAATTCAAGAGCAATACTCGCAGCCTCAATCTGCTGCCAGGTTCTCTTGACTTCAGACCAGGCTACCCTCACATCAAGGTGTATCAGATTTTCAAGGTTTTTTATTGATAACTGATATTTTTCGCGAGACAGCATCGCCCTGTTATGCCGGTTTCTTGCTTTACCATTTGTTACAGGATAAGATAAAGACAATCCTGCTGCGATCCTGTTATCATTGTCCGAATCACCTTCTTTAAACATATCACCAAATGAGTTGGCATAAGAGGTTCCGGAAAGAGAAATGAAAAGATCCAGTTTGGGCAAAAGCCCGTTTCTTGTTGTTACAATATCAAGTTCACCTTTCCTTAGAAGATAATTGGCCTGCCTTAAATCTGCACGATATTTAAGGGCAGATTCGATATACAGATCAAGAGAATCAGACAATTCAGGTTTAGGAGGTGTATCAATCAAAACCATATTTTCGTTCCAAAGCGAAACAGAATCATTTAAAAGATATGCAAGCTGATATTTTTTCTGCAAACAAACTGTTTGCGCATCAATAAGACTCTTTTTCCTTGATGCAACTTCTGCCTTTACTCCAACAAGGTCGAGTGATGCAATATGCCCGACATTCAGACGTTCCTGCGATTCATATAAAAGCCTTTCTGCAAGCTCAAGAGATCTTTTGTGAATAGCAATCTCCTGCATTGCCAGATAAAGACCCCAGTAAGCCTGTTCTGTCTGAGCAAGGAGGTTTTGTGCATAACCGGCCAGCTCCTCCTTTTCAATATCCATATCCAGAGATGCTTTTCGCAAAGGAGCAAGGTTTACACCCAGCCCCCCCCCGGCAAGAAGTGCCTGTGTAAACTTCAGTTCATAGTTACCCTGATAAATATCGGAATTTCCGCTATTGCTCCCCAATCCTGCATTCAGGCTTGATCTGTTTTGGGAAACCCTGCCACCAGAACCCTGCAGTCTTATTCCGGTTCCGGTCGGCAGAACTCCTTCAACTGCCACCAACCCCTGATAATCAGGCTTTTGCGATTCATCCGAAAGGTTATAATCCTGTTTAAATTCACCGGAAACAACAGGTTCAAATGTGTATTTGTTCTCCCTGACAACAGTTTTGGCAATGTCCAGATCGATTTTTTCAATTCTGACAAGCGGATTATTGTTTGCTGCCCGATGAAGAACATCCTGTAACGACAATTTTAAAGTATCGTTTGATTCAGCATTCAAAGTTGTAAACAAGGGCGATATCAGGAATGTTAACAGGATTGCCGGTACGACAGCCTTGAGTTCATTAGCTTTTTTCATCCTTTTTTTCATATGTTTCTCTTCAATATACGAATAGATAACAGGAATAAGAATAAGAGTAATAATTGTTGAAGTTAACAATCCTCCTATAACCACACGCGCCATTGGTGCCTGAGCCTCACCACCTTCACCCAATGCAAGCGAAAGCGGCAACAGACCAAGAACTGTTGTCAATGCAGTCATCATGATCGGTCGTAAACGACGGACACCGGCAGTTTCAATAGCCTTGAAAAGCTCATATTTATAGTTCCTCCGAAGCCGGTTTATGTAATCAATAAGTACAATGGCATTATTCACGACTATCCCTGCAAGAATAATACATCCGATATATGCCTGAACAGAAAAAGGCGTTGCCGTAATGTATAAAAGTCCTACTACACCTATCAGCGCAACCGGTATTGAAAAAAGAACAATAAGCGGATCCTTGAAAGATTCAAACTGACCTGCCATTACAAGATAAACCAGAAGAATTGCAAGTAACAATCCAACCAAAAGTTCTCTTTGTGCCTTCTGCTGTTCTTCATAATCACCTCTGATAATTACAGCAAAATCAGATGGTACACTGACCTGCCGTATTACATTTCGTATATCATTTACAACAGAGCCCATATCCCGTCCGAAATAGTTTGCGTCAATTGTTATTATCCTTTCTCTGTCCCTTCTTTCGATTGACAGCGGCCCCGACCCCTCGTGAAACTGTGCAACAGCAGATAACGGAATCGCCTTTCCATTGTTGTTTATTATTGTCAGATTTTTCAGTTGTCCAATATCTTTCCTGTCCTCTTCTGTCAGCCTGACAATAATCGGATATTCCTTTCCATCACGACGAATAAATGAGGCCTGTCTGCCCCCCATTGCTATTTCAATTGCAGAACCGATTCTTGATGCACTCAAACCAAGGTCTGCAGCTTTTTTCCGATCGATTATTATATCGTACTCCGGCATCCCTTCTTCACGACTGATATCAACATCAGTAACACCGTCAACCGACTCGACCAGTTTTGAAATCTGATTTGCAAGATTTTCCCCTGTTTCCAGATCATAGCCGCGAACTTCGATTTCAACTTCCTGCCTTCCACCGCTTCCCATGCGCATTATAAACAGCCCCTGTCCTTCACGAACACGAATAGTTGTACCGGGTATGTTTGAAAGTGATTTTCGCAAACTGTTGGCTATTTGCGAATCAGACCGGGAACGTTTTGATTTTTCTACCAGGGCAACTCTTATACTTCCGGTATTTCCCCCGGATCTCCAGCTGCCACCTGTATTTGAGATTATATGCTCGGCTTCAGGAACTTCTCTTCTTATAATAGATTCAATCTGTAATACTACACTGTCGATAGGTTCTATTCTCGCTCCTACTTCCATTTTAACATTAACCCTTACTTCCCCTTCATCCGAAGCCGGCATCAGTTCAGTTCCTACAAGTGGAATCATCAGGATCGATCCAATAAAAAGCAGTACTGTACATAACAGAACGATTTTTCTGTGATGAAGTGCCCATGAGATCATTCTTCCATAGTATGACTCGATCCTTTGATAGAACTTTTCTGAACTGACAAACATTTTCTGTATTTTCGATAATCTGCGACCCCTTTGAACCGGATTTGTCATTTTCAGGAATTTTGATGTCAGCATGGGAACCAGAGTCAATGCTGTAAAGAGAGAACAAACCAGTGAAAACGACACAACATAAGCTAATTGACGAAACATTATACCGGATATGCCGCGTATAAAAATTACAGGAAAAAACACAACTAGAGTTGTCAAAGTACTTGCAGTTACCGCAGAAGCAACTTCAGAAGCACCAATCACAGCACCTTCAACCGGTTTTTCACCCTGTTCCCTGTGATGAAAAATACTGTCGAGTACTACAATTGCATTATCAACCAGCATACCGATTCCCAGTGCCAGCCCCCCAAAAGTCATCATGTTCAATGTAAAACCGCCAAAATATACAAGCGCAAATGTTGCAACAACAGAAACCGGAATTGTTATTGCGATAATCAATGTACTGGAAATATTCCTCAGAAACATCAGAAGAATGATTATTGCAATAATACCACCCATCAGAAGTGCTATCCCGACGGATTTGATTGAGTCACTGATATACTTGGAGGTATCGATTCTTGGAATCATACTTATCTGCGGGAAATCCTGATTAATTCTTCTGACCTCTTTTTTAACCGCATTTGCAACGGCTACCGTATTTGTACCGGACTGTTTACTGATTGCCAGCTGAATCCCTGGTCTGCCATTAATACGTACAATTCTCCTGATCTCTTCAAGCCCCTCAGAAACATCAGCTATTTCACCTACAGTAACAGGTATGCCATTACGAACCGCTATGATGGCGTTTTTGACATCTGCAAGCGACTCATACTCGGCAAATGTTCTTACAATTATCTCCCTGCTCCCTTTATCCACAGTTCCTGCCGGCATATTTTTATTTTCCTGCAGGATAGTACTTACTACCATATCCGGAGAAATATCCAGCGCTTCCAGAGCTGTTCTTCTTAAAGATACCTGGATCTCTTTCTGACGTCCACCGCGTATATCAACAGATGCCACACCATTGACACGTTCCAGACGGTATTGAACCTGATCTTCAAGAAATTGACGGATATCAGATTGGTCGAGATCTGAACTTACACCCAGGATCAATACAGGATAAGAAGAAACATCAAATTTTCGAATTGTCGGACGTTCTACATCCTCCGGAAGCCTGCGCAGGATACGGTCTATTCTGTCCCTGATATCATTGGAAGCTTCGTCAAGATTGGTTCCCCAGACAAATGAAATACGTACCGAACTCTGTCCTTCAGCCGAAGATGATGTAATCTCTTCAATACCCTGGACACCTGCAAGAGCAGACTCGATCGGTTTTGTTATCAGTTCCTCAACTTCCTGCGGCCCGGCATTTCCATAACTTGTACCTACTGTAAGCCTTGGATACTCAATCTCCGGCATCAAATCAATCGGCAACCGCCACAATGAAAACATCCCGATTACAATTACTATTATATAAATTACAGATGTCAGTACCGGCCGATGAACCGGAAAGGATGTTAATTTCATTCATGGTCTCCTTTACCGCTAACCTTCACAGAATCGGGTGCAACAATAACCGAAGATCCATCTACTAACAGATGCTGACCAATTGTAACGATTTTCTTGTCAATTACCGGACTCAATATCTCTGTCATGTCACTGTTTGTAATACCTGTAGAAACAGGAAGCATTACAGCTGTATTATTTTTGTCTACTACGAAAATAAACTTTTTACCGTTTCTTGATACTACAGACTGTGTTGGCAGGATCTGAGTTGAATCATGTTTTTCGACAGTAACAAATATTCTTGCAAACATTCCCGGTTTCAGTAAAAGTGAATCGTTGACAACAGCCACTTCTGCCATTGCAGTACGGGTAGCAGACTGAAATAACGGAGATGTTTGTGTAATAGTCCCTTTAAAAGATCTTTGCGGTATGGCATCAACAACCACCTGAGCAGTTTGTCCTTTTCTGATTCGCATATAATCCCGCTCTGTTATACCGATTTCGACATATACAGTATCTATGCCTACAACGGTAAGCACCGGTGAATTTATCGAAAGCAAAGCGCCACCGTCAGTATGCCGCTCGGCTACCAGCCCGCCCCGAGCAGCACGTAAAGTTGTATATGCAACCCGTGTTTTTGCCTGTGCAAGGGCAGCTTCACTCTGTACCAATTGGGCTTTCGCCAGATCAAGCCGGGAATTCTGAGAAGCACATAATGTCTCAATTTCATCCAATTCTGCCCGTGAAGATATTCCTTTGCCGAGAAGTTCACTTACTCTTTCTTTTTCACGCAGTGAATGGTTTAATTGCGCCTGTGCTTCATCAACCGAAGCCCTGCGCACTTTTACCAAAGCTTCTGCTTCCTGAAGAGACTGGCGGTATTCTATATCATCTATCCTTCCAACCACTTCATTTAATCCGACATGATCACCAATACGTTTGTTAGTGTTTTGAAGACGCCCCGAAATCTTGGCTGCAATTACATAAGAATATGCAGGCTTTACTGTACCAGAAAATTCACGTTTTTCCTCTATTTCTCCCCATATTACATTCTCCGTACGAACCGCAACAGAACCCTGGTTCCCACCCCTGCCGCCTGCAGTGCCTGAATCTGATCCGGATAAAAAAATCCTTAACAAAACAGCAGCTGCTATTAAAATTACAACAATAATAACCGCAAATCGTTTCATACCTTACAATCCATCTATGAGTTATAAAATTTAATAATGATCTAATATGATCTAAGGGAATGCTTTTTCAAAACCTGAAATGTTGAAAACTGCGCAATAAACTAACACCAAACGTGTACAATCTGAGTATCATTCCAATTTTAATGCTGATAGCATAAAAACGGCCTGAATAAGATATTAGATTCTCTGAAAAATAATTTGTTACACTGAAATGTTCTTCCACACCTGACAGATTTTGCATTTTATCGCTAAAACAAAGATTCACAAGCTGATACATCTTTCGGTTTTTAAGTTTTCGACAAATTTAGTATCACTATTTTTATATCGTATTTCCTGTTAACATAATTTCAGCTATCGATTCTTCTTTGGTAAACTCTATCCTACAAATACACATCCATACATCGACCTGTAAACACAAGAACTGCAATTGCCAATATAATTGCCGGATAACGTTCCCTGTTCAGCTCTGGTTTTTAATTAGTTCAGGTTAAAAATTTATTTTTAAAAAGTTACTTGATTTAACATTTTCTCTGTCTATGTTAAAAATCCACGTCCCAAAACAACAAAACCTTGAATTTGTTCTCCATAAAAACGAATTATCAATTAAAAAGAGATATTATATTGGTAACCGAAATGTTATTTTGTGGAGTTTGCCCCTGGTTTGGGCGTTTAATAAAGTTATTTATCCAAAGATTAACAGCCGATAACTGTTTATCTTTTTAAAACTTAGACAAGGGAAATTATTAAATGAGTCTTTCAGTTGGTATCATAGGTCTGCCAAACGTTGGTAAATCTACTATTTTCAATTCTTTATGCAAGGGAAAGGCTTCAGCTGAGAACTACCCTTTCTGTACAATTGATCCTAACCACGGTATCGTGGCAGTTCCGGATCCCAGACTCAACAAGATTACAGACCTCATACCTACACAAAAAGTGGTTCCTGCATTCATGGAACTTGTTGATATTGCCGGTCTTGTTAAAGGCGCATCAAATGGTGAAGGATTGGGGAACCAGTTCCTTGGTCATATAAAGGATGTCAATGCAATAATTCATGTTGTACGCTGTTTCCGCAATGATGACATTGTACATGTTGAGGGTAGTATTGATCCATTACGGGACATTTCAATTATAGATACCGAACTGATGCTTGCAGACCTTGGTACAGTTGAACGGGGTATCACAAGAATAGAAAAAATTGCAAAATCAGGCGACAAAGAAGCTGTTACAAAACTTGATATTTACAAAAAAGCCAAACAGGGACTTGAACAAGGTATATCAGTTCGAAAACTGTTTAATGATGAGTCCGAAACCGCTCTCTTGTCTGATTTACACCTCCTTACCTCAAAACCGGTTATGTTCATAGCAAATGTAGATGAAAATGGTTTATCTGAAGATAATGATGCCGTAAAATCAGTCCGTTCATTTGCATCTGATGAAGGTGCTCAATGTATAAAGATATGCGGCAAACTTGAAGAGGAACTTGCAAGCCTTGATGATTCAGATAGAGAAGCTTTTCTGCTGGATTTAGGCCTCAAAGAACCTGGATTGCATATCCTGACTCGCTCTGCATATGCACTTCTTGGTCTGGAAACATTTTTCACTGCCGGTGAGAAAGAAAACAAGGCCTGGACTATCAGCAAAGGCGACAAAGCACCCCAGGCTGCCGGAGTAATTCACTCAGATTTCGAAAGAGGATTCATTAAAGCTGATGTCTATTCTTTAAACGACCTCGAAACGTACAAAACTGAAACCGCATTGCGGGCAAATGGAAAAATCCGTTCTGAAGGGCGCGATTATACAGTACAGGATGGTGACATAATGTTTTTTAAATTTAATGTCTAAACTGCATACCAACAAAACAAAGCGATACTTTGTTTCTAATGAATAAAATATCGCTTTTATTACTGACAAGCTCTTTTTTATTTATTATCAGGATCATAAGGTTCAAAAACCAAACCTGGAAATTTTAAAACTTAAAATTCCACATGAACAATAAGCGATTGAACAATATCCCCTGGATAAATTAATCCAAAAGTTTGATTGTCTTCTTTTTCGCTGTATTTCGCATTGTCAGGAGTTTCTGTTTTACTGATTCTTAATATCAATGTCCGCAAAAAAAAATTCGCATGAAGGACTGTTTCAGGTTTATTCCTGATCAAAATCATCTGGTTTAATTACAAACAAACTATCTTATTCGGGATGTCTTGAAGGAGTCTTAGTAGGAAAATTTTTCAAAATAAATATTTCTTATGCCAATTTCTTTCAGATTTTTACTTGCCGAATGAAGCAATGGTTCAGGTCCGCAAATAAATGCTGATATATTATCTGCCTTTTTAACATTTATATTATTTTTTAGAAAAACAGAATCTATTCTGCCTTTACACCCCTGAACCATTTCACCTGTTACTATCGGAATAAATCTGAAATTGTCATTTTGTTCTTCAATTCTCTTAAAAAATTTGAAGTGTATCATTTCATTGAAATACCGGCAGCTCCATATAAGAGTCAAAGGAACCATTATTCTGTCTTTTTCCCAATGTGAAAGGATTGACAGAAACGGTGTTATTCCGATTCCCCCTGCAATAAAAAGAAGTGGATTCCCATTCTGGACCGGTGTAAATTTTCCGTAAGGACCATCAAAAATTACTCTGGTCCCGACCATTATCTCAGGAAGTTTTTCGGTATAGTTCCCAAGTTTTTTAACAGTAATTGCCAGCTCTTTTGACTGAGGTGCAGACGAAACAGTAAAAGGATGCTCCCATCTGCCACATAACGGTGATAAAAAACGGAAATACCCATACTGACCAGCCTTATGTGGAGGTCTCCCTTGTGGCAAATTCATTCTTATTTCAGTTATGTTATCAGCAAGCCTGTTTACTGATATAACTTTTAAAGATTTTCGATAATGTAATACCGGCCTGAGAAACTTATGATTTATAAAAGTAAACAGGGCAAGCAAGGAGCAGGTACCAACTACTATAATTCTTGAAGTAACCTCAAGTGTAGCTGAAGCTCCAAGTATATGAACAGTAATTAAAAGAAACGCCAGTGCTGTAAAATTGTGAAACAGCTTAAGCAGGGAATAATCAAACCCGAAATGGTAAACAAAATAATTTTTTAATTTTCTGATAATTTTAATCCTGTGAACAGGCATGTTTACCATAAAAAAGACTGTCAGTACTGATATCATTAAAAAAAGAATAAGTCCTGTTGCACCAATAACTATTTGAACCGTATACTCTTCAAAAAACATTGTCTTGAAAATGTAGTGAAGCACTGAAAACAGAAGGGCTGACAATGCCATATATCCATGAAAAACAAGTACTTTGTCATGCCCGTACAAACGGTCGAAAAACCTGATTCTTGATGCTGCAATCAAGGTGAAGAAAAAATAGACATAACTTACGATACCAAAAAACATTCCCAGAGAGTAGCTATGTAAAATTGAATACCAACTGCCGCCAATATACAGTTGTAACGGCAGTACAGGTGATAAAATTACAGCAAAGACCCAGAACAGTTTCCAGAATGGATTCTTCATCGATAATGTTTTCATCATTCTGTGGAATTGTTTCAATCTTGGCAATAATTTTTTCTGAATATTGCCTGGCCAGCTTGTCGATATCACCTTTCTTTGAAGCAGATGTCAGTGCATCAACATCCAGTTTTACTTCCCAGTCAAATTTCTGAGTAGTATGAACGATAACCGATTCTGTTTGACCCTTATACTTTTCAAGCCAGTTTAAAACCCATGGTCTGACTTTTGAATTAACACCAGAATTGGTGATAAAAATCACATCATAATCTGATGGTTTAATCGAATCAAGTTGCTTTTTTGAATGATCAACTATTTTTACATCATACTTTTTTTCTTCCAGCAGTTTTTTTATCTGATCAATTAATGACTTCTTGAATCTCGTGTTTTCTAAAGCCAACAGGACTAGTGGATTTGATGTTTGAGTTTTATCCTGGGCACTTATATGTAGTGCACCAATCAAAATAACCAAAACAGTTGTAAACAGTTTTGTCATTACTTCTCCCCTCAGTATCGTATGTTGTAAAATAGACATTGATAATACTTTGGCATCAAAAATAGTACATCAGTTGTTCTGCGGCAAGAAGTATGGGTGATAATTATCCGTTTCAGTATTTGTATGCGACTTCCCTATCACACACATTCTGGACAAAAACCGGTCTGCAATATTGTGGATATCTTGAAAGTGGCCAGAACAAACGCAGATCAGCATATAATTTCTGAATGGAAACGATTAGTTTACAGCTTGTCCCGCAGTGCGGGAATGAACTGCCATTCGCATTGAACAGAAAAACTTTATATCTGTAAAGGTCATAAGGTAATGGTGAATGAAGAATTAAGAATGAAGAATGAAGAAAACAAACTACAATCGTAGTCGTTGTCGTAGTCGTAATCCTATAACTTCATATTAAGCGTGTTGGATCTGGTTCTTAACCAATATCCGCGAAGCTGATCGCGTTAAGGAAATGTTACTGTTTAGGTGATACATCCTGTAATTTTTACCTATCTGTTCTTGTTTTCCTCATGCAATAAAGACACAAATGTTTCGGAACTATCAAATTCCAGCAGGAAATCAGTAAGCAGGTTCTCAATATCGGGTTCATCAACAGGAATATTCTCTTTCTGAAATATTTCCCAGATTTCTGTTTGCAGTTGTGGTGGAGAGCTTCTTCCGGAATATGAAAAATCGGAAGAATGACACAGGTAATCCGCCAAAGTTATTATAGCAACAAACAGTTTCTCTTTTGGAGCATTCCATGGATTATGGTGATAAAGAATAGATTCTGAAATAATATCTGGTAAATTCCATTTATCGGCAAGCCAGGCACCAATTTGTGCATGCCCGGTACCAATAATTTCCATTTCCGAAACTTCAAAACTTTTACCTGATGATGCGGATTTAATTATTTCAATAAACTCTTCATGAAAATACTGGTTTAAAATTACTTTCCCGATATCATGCAACAAACCTGCTACAAATGCTTCACCTGCATATCTGGTACGATAATTCCGCGACAACATTCTGGATGCGATACCACATGCAACAGAGTGCTCCCAAAACCTGGCTACATCAAAATTCTGTGTATCCTTTATATTTTTAAAAGCATCAAATACCGACAACGACAGCCCCATATCTTTTACAGTATTAAAACCCAAAACTACAATAGCCATATTAACAGTCGATATTTCTCTCGGGAAACCATAATATGCAGAATTGGCCAGTTTTAATATTCTGGCTGTTAAAGCCTGATCGGTAGAAATAAGCTTAGCCAATGAAGCAGCTGAGGTTTTGGGATTGTCAATTAATTGAATCATCTTTGAAACAACAGTAGGAAGAGTCGGAAGACCAATAATACTCTCTGTTATCTTTTTTATCCTGAGCGGGTCTGCTTTTTTTTCTGACATTGTCACAATCCTGTACTTTATTATAACTTTATTCAAGCTTCCAGATCAACAAAATAGCCACTTTTGCCTTTATAATGGTTTTTATCTGTCTTTTTATTTTTTTTATCAGGTTTTTGCCTTTTTTTCCTTTGTTTTTCTTCTCTCTTTTGTTTGGAATCAATACTTTTCTTTTCCAGTTTATCAGTCTCAGTTGGCATCTTTAATTTCTGTTGAGTTTCATTTTTTGCTATATTGGAATTCTGCTCCTGATTAACAACAGGATTTCTATGAATCTCATTCTGATGCCGATCCATCTGAGTCAAATTGATTTCTGATATCAGATTAAAACCACTCATTTTTCCGAATCCTTTTTTTAATCTGAACAGCAAAAGTTTTATTTATTCAATTTGCTTTACAACTGTCACAGACAGCATTTTGCTGATATCCTCATACACACGCCATCACTTAAAAAAAATGTATCCCTCATTGTTAAAACCCAAATGTATTAATTCAATACCACTGTTTATAGATATCCAACTTTTGTTTATGCATTAATTTTTTGCATAAGTTTAGCACGTAACTTTATAACCGCTTTAGAATGAATCTGACTTACTCTGGATTCAGTTATATCAAGTACGACTCCGATCTCCTTCAATGTAAGTTCTTCATAGTGATAAAGTGCAATAACCAGTTTCTCTTTTTCAGGTAAATTAGCTATAGTCTCTTTAAGTATTTTTTTCATTTCATTAAAACCCAGTTCTTTAAGTGGATTATCACTTCCGGGGTTTTCAATTGTTTCGATAATCCGGATTTCCTTTGCATCATTTCTTCGATCCGGCATTGCTTCTTCAAGAGAAATAATTGTTGTTGGTGTAACCTCTGTGAGCAGATCTTCGAATTCTTTCATATTTATCTTCATCTCCTCACAAACTTCATCATCATACGGAACACGCCCCAGTTGATTTTCCAGCCTGGCATATACCCTCTGAAGCTCCCTGGATTTTTGCCGCACAGATCTGGGTACCCAGTCCAATGCCCTTAACTCATCAAGAATAGCACCTCTGATCTTGTGCCCTGCATAAGTTTCAAATTTAAAACCACGATCCAGATCAAAAGTCTCTACAGCTTTAATCAATCCCATAATACCTGAACTAATTATATCATTTCGGTCTACAGATGAAGGCAGATTTAATATCAGGCGATTGGTAATATATTTAACAAGATAAGCATATTCCACCAATAATTTGTCTTTAGCGATTTTTGAATCCGTTTCTTTGTATTCCTGCCATAAATTATCTAGACTGGACACCTGTCAAACTCCCTATTCAGAGTAAATCAAAGCTGTTCAAAATTCAGCGTTTTGCACCTTCAGTGTTCTCTTCAACAAATGGCATTTCAGCTCCCCCGGGAACCATATCCTGTTTTTTCATATCTAACCTCTGAACCATACCGCCTTCAACCAGATTCATTTCATCATGTTCAATATCGGTAATAATCCCTTTAAAAAAGATATCTCCTATGATGAAACCAGCAAACCAGAAAAGAGATGCTGCAACAAATGCCTTAGTTAGAGAAATAATCAAATTATTAAACTCAAAAGAATCTGAAACCGACAAATCTGCAAAAAGAAGCATAAAAAAAACAATAAATGCAAAAATACCTGCGAGTTTCTTTATCCAATAAACCATAATCAATCAACTTTATTTATTACAATTTCTGAATCCATGAGTCGGGCAAAAAAGCCCTGTTTATCATTACAAGATATTCCACTCACTTTGCGAACTATTGAACCTATTCTTTTTGAAAAATTATCATACGGTTTATCTAAAACAAAAACACTCTGCTTTCTGATATACCTGGGTACCTCTTTATTTATCGGTAAAATTCCCCATATCTCAATGGGCTTTTTAAGAAATTTTAACACAACAGTATTAAGCCTGTCAAATATTTCAGCACCTCCATGATCAGAACCGGCCATGTTCACAATTACACCAATTCTTGAACATCCTTTTTCATTCAATACCTTTATCGTTGCATATGCATCAGAAAGCGATGTTGGCTCCGGGGTCATAACAACAATTGTAGTATCGGCTTTCGAGGCAAAGCAGGTAACAACAGAACCGATACCGGCACCTGTATCAATAAGAATGTAATCATAATTCTGCTCAAGCTTGAAAAATTCATGTTGTAAAAATTCCAGTCGTCCCCTGTCAAGGTTGGCAAGTTTTTCAAGTCCTGAAGCTCCTGGAATGATATCGAAATCAGAAGGTCCGCTTTTACATATAATTTGATCCAGTGCACACTCGCCCTCAATAAAATGTGAAATATTATATTTTGGAGCAATTCCAAGCAATATATGCACATTAGCCAAACCCAAATCTGCATCAAGCAAAAGTACACGTTTCTTGGATTGTGCCATAGTTACTGCAATAAACAAAGCAATATTTGTTTTACCTACTCCGCCTTTTCCGCTGGTAACAGCTATACTTTTACAACGATGATGAGTTAGAACTGCATGGTTTGCTGAAAATGAACCAGTAAAAGTTCTGTTTCTTGCAAGTTCACGAAGCCGTTGAGCCTGATCTTTCACAGGGTTTTTCCTTCCCATAACCTTTGTACAAAGCGAGTCGTTTGAGCCAGTTCAATATCATCAGGAACACTTTGTCCAAAAGTAAAGTATGAGACA
The DNA here is from genome assembly GCA_035306725.1 of Chitinispirillaceae bacterium. Taxonomy (GTDB): domain Bacteria; phylum Fibrobacterota; class Chitinivibrionia; order Chitinivibrionales; family Chitinispirillaceae; genus JAAYEB01. Next base: position 14,301 of record DATGNN010000257.1, read on the forward strand.
GGAATGTCAGCTTCGCTTACAGTATTGAAAATATTACCAATTTTAACAGTTTCATCAAGTTTC
>DATGNN010000258.1:0-8730 GCA_035306725.1 Chitinispirillaceae bacterium
TCATTACATTAGAGCTGGGTGCCTTGAGGATCATATTTTCTGTAAAACCAGCCGGCAAATCCCTGCAGGAATCCAGCATATCCTTGAAATTCTCTAACTGTAGTCTGTCTGGAAGATACCCAAATAAAAGCAAATAAGCTACTTCATTAAACCCGAATCTTCTATCAGCCTGAAATCCTTCTACAATATCTTCGATATCTATTCCCCTGTATCTGAGTCTCCCCTCGACCGGAACTTTCTCATTTTCATCCATGATGTATCCATGAACATCTCCAATTCTTGTTAAACCAACAAGTACCCCAGTTCCATCATTGTTGCGCAATCCACGTTTTACGTTGTATCTGGAATATGTTTCTGCATCAATGCAGTTATTCATTATAGCAATTTCAGAAGACTGCTCGAGATATTGTTTTTCGAATTCAGTTATTTCGCGTCGATGCATTCTACTCCTTCCACCAGGAACGATGTTTTATCACCATAGATTTTGGGTAAATACATAAAAAAGAATCAAAAGATGAATGTTAACCAAAATAATTTCTGTAAAAAGCCTGTACAACACTCAAATTAAAAAAAGGTGCCTTCTCAAGCCTGCAAAACTTCAAAAGGGGTTTGAATCTGTGGAAATTTCTCTTCAATGCGGGGAAATGCGAGTTTGAAACAGTTGCCATTTTCATCCGAATCTACCCATATTTTACCATTGTGCGCATTCATAACCATCCTGCAAAAAAACAGCCCCAATCCTTTCGAGTACTGTGACTGACGATTTTCAAGACGGGCATATTTTTCAAATAAAATATCCTTTTCATTATCCGGAATTGGCCTGCCAGAATTAAAAAAACAGATTGTATTGTAATTATTTTGCGATTCAAAGCTTAGTTCAAAACTTCCATTTTTTGGAATATACTTGGCAGCATTACTTATCATATTCTGAATAACTCTCTCCAAAAGATAAACATCAGCTTTTATGATAAATGGCTCAACGGGTGAATTGATCGTTAGAATTATATTTTTTTCTTCAAACAACGAATTTTCCGTAAATTTCAAAATCATGCCCTCAATATATTCGAACTGAAGATTTTCAGCTCTGATAAGCAGTTTCCCATCATCCATCTTCGCAACATCAAGAAGATTTGACGCCAGACTTACGATATCAGAACAGGTTTCGCATACCATATCCACGATTCTCTTTATTTTAGGATCATTTTCCAGCCTTCTGCCAAGATACTGAAGATTGCCCTCAATACCAGCTGAATAATTCTTTATATCATGAACCAGCGTTCCCGAAAGAATCCCTTTCATACGCTCAGATTCTACAAGTTTGAGATTGGCAATTTCAAGTTGATGATTTTTTTCAAGAATATCCTGTGTCTGCTGTTTAACTTTTTTGTCCAGATCCCGGTTAAGCTGCTTGTATTTCTCCACCAAAAATGCATTCTCCATTAAAATACTTGCCTGTGCAGCAAGAATCTGTGCAGATTTAACCGCACTTTCAGAAAACAACCCACTCATTTTGTCGTTGCCCAGATAGACACATCCCATGTAATTATCATCACGATACAATGGTGCGCATAAAACCGACCGATTTTTCTCTATACCACCATCTTTAAACTCTTCTTCCATACCATCTCTTACACATATAACCTGTTTATACTGCCTAGTCTTTTCCAGCAGCTTGGAAGATATGTATACTTTTTTACTATCAAGATTATTACCGGCATAATCCCTTAAAAGCATCTTTCTTGTCTCATTATTATTATCAGAAAGAAATATTCCACCATATTGTGCACCTGTTACCTTAATCATGGCTGTTAGGATCTGATTCAGTAGAACCGGCATTTCACTGATTCCGGATATGGAGGAACTTACCATTAAAAGTGTGTCAAAACGTACATGGTTGCTATTCTCCATAGGCAGTACAGCTGTATTTTCATTGCTTGAAGTAATCTCCCTGCGCACATCATTACTGACACTTTTTACCAGTCTGTCGGTTTCCAGACATGCACCTATACTCTCAAATAATTTATATGCAATATCAAACTGATTTCTTGCCAGTCCAGGTGCATTCTTTTTTTCCAGGAAATTTCCATAATCATTAACAGTACGTGCTTTTTCATAATTAATATCCAGACGATGATAGATATCAATTGACTTTTTAAAGAACCGTGAAACAAGCTTCTCTCTTTTTGCCAATATCAGGTACCAGGCAACTGCGCGATATGCAGCACCTCTGTATGCAGGATAACAGAAACTGGACAATACCAAAACCATCAGGCTCCGCATATATCTGAATCGCAAACCTTTCTCCGCACCAAATCCCACACCTGAATTTTTGCGGAAAATCAATTCACACATCAGTGAAAATGCCTTTACATTATACTCATAATTCAAACCATTTTTATTTATAAACGGGATCAGTACGTTCGCAATCTCCTCTGCTAAGACATAATTGCCTTCCAGAATCTCTTTTTCAAATAAAGATATTGCAGTATGAGTGTATGTCAGGAAAACATCCCTGTTTTTAAGGGACTTGTTCACCAGTTCAATATCCTGCGGTGATGATCCTTTTCTCTGAATTGTGTTTATCATCACTTTCGCAGATGTTGAAGAATGGAGATAATGTTTGTCTTCAGTTTTCCGGCAATTCACAATCGTGTACTGAATATATTTCTTTGCTTCAGACAATTGACCTCTCATTAACTGAATTCTCCAAAGATGCTCTGTACAAAGTGATTTTGAAGACATATCACCAATGGATTCAAATAATTCTATGCTCGTATTAAAACTCTCTTCTGCTTCTTTCCATCTGGCTCCAAAGTAAAATACCATTCCCAGATATGAATATCCGGCTGCAAGAAGATCTGTGCGATTCAATTTCTGAGCCTGGCAAATTGCCTTTTTCACATATTTCAATCCCCTCTTTTTCATGAACATCTGATGAGCAACTATTCCATGTGTCAAATAAGCCTCTACGGATTCACAACTGTATTCGAGTTTATCAAATAGATTCAATGCCTTGACATGATAATATAAACAACCAAACATATCTGTAAAATAAAGAGATAATGACAATTTGTTTAAAAGTCTCAGTATTACTGTCTCTCCTTTTTTCTGCTTTCGTACTCTCCTTTTGATACCTATGGAATGTAATGCCTGTCTTGTTATTTCCAGCAACAGATTAAACATTATCAATATTCTTTTTTCCGGAATTCTTATCTCAAAATAGGCCAGCGCCCTTTTAATATATGCAATAGACTGTTTGAACTCTCCCATTTTATAAAAAATTATCCCAAGTTTTGACAATAGATCTATTGTCAGCTTTTTATCCCTCCCGTCATCACTTTCAAGCAGGTCAGTAAAAACATGCATTGCCTGCTCATGCTTACCAGATAATAATAGTGCATCTCCAAGTGATAACCGGATCTTGTGAACACTTACCGTCGATTCACTTTCCCCGGTCTTCTTCAGCTGACCCGCAAGTAAAAGCGCATTCCTGAAAAACCTTACCGAATGATCAAATGCAAGCTTCTCTCTGGCATATTGACCGGCATTATAGGAATAATGAAAAGCTTTTTTTACATTTCCGGTATTAAGATAAGCGTTTGCAGTTTTAAACAGATAATCCTTGTCCAGTTCCACCCTCAACTCATAAACATTCGCCAATTTCTCATAAAGCATTATACGGTCATTCTCATTTATTGTTCTGAGCACAGCCGCGTGAATCTTGTCGTGTAAAAATACACATTCACCATTTCCCGTGTAACGTATAATCCCGGCATATTCCATTTTACGAATCATTGGAATAAGTTTGCTTTCAAAGGCACCAAGTTCATTAATCAGGGGCATATCTGCCTTGCCGATTATCGCACATATTTGCAAAAAAGACATCTGTTCCTTATCAAATCCTGAAAACCGGTGCATGATAAGCGATACAGAATCAAAATGGTCGGGCAGATTACAGGCTTCCCTTACCCTGAATTCCCATCCATTCTCATTTTCATATAGCAGAGAGCTGTGTATAAGGTACTTTATAAGTTCCAGTAACATGAAAGGATTTCCATTACACTTCTGCAGTATCAGTTTTCGCAGGTAATATTTGTTGCTGATATCACTAAATTTGTATGATAGATACCATTCTATGTCGGTTTCGTGCAATGGTTTGATTTCAATAATTTTATCTGCGGTTTTTGCGATCTGATTACCAAAAAGCATTTTCCTTGAATACTCACCATCTGTCCGCAATGTGGATATCAACATCATTGGACAGCTTATATTTCTGCAATTAAGCAAAATGTCATTTGAAACCTTGTCAATCCATTGTATGTCATCTACAAATAAAATCAGTTTCAGTTTTTCACAAAAAGTTTTCAGCAGATTCGATAATACATACGTAAGCCGATCAGCCTCTTTGTCAGGCTCAATCTTGTCTATATTATTTACCTCAAGAAACCACTCCGACATTTCAGGGATTATCTTGCAGATTAACCCGGAATTACCCTGCATTTTCCTGTTCAGATAATCAATAATCCTGTTTCTGGTTTCTATGTCAAATACAGTATCAATTGAACTGATCACAGAGAGTATGATCTGGTTATATACAGAAAAGGGTTGATGAATAGTAAACTGATTACATTTAACATTAACAAACTGTATCCCGTCTTCTCTTCTCAAACCTTTTCTGAACTGCTTGACTATTTCTGTTTTTCCAATTCCGGATGGTCCGTATAGAACTACCGAAATCACACCCTTTTTCAGGAAATTATCATAAGTTTTCTTAAGTGCCTGTATTTCTTCATCACGGGCAATAAAAACTTTCGATTCTCCGGCAGCAATTAACAGATCCTTTTTCCCTGCACTGAAACTACTGTGGTTTCCATCTATTAATATTTCAGTGATACTCTGAATGTCATATTTAAACCCTGATGCAGTCTGATATCGTTCTGAAGGCATTATTCGAAGAGCTTTAAGCAGTATCTCATTTACATATACGTGTATGGACCTTATGGGTGATACGTCTGTTTTGAACATTGAAGTAAGAAACTGGTCCATCGGTCCATCTTCAACTCCAAAGGGCACTTTTCCGCACAAAATCTTATAAAATAATACTCCTGTGCAGAATAAATCCGATCTGGCATCAATCTTGTTTTCTGTAAAACCAGTCTGCTCGGGTGAAATATAAGGTATTTTACCAACAACTTTGCCTTCCGGTATCTTGCACGCCTCATCATCGGTTAATGTATACCTGAAATCAAACAATTTTACACCATTATCATTACTTATAAAAACTGTTTGCGGATTGATATTACAATGTAGTATTCCTCTGCTGTGTATATAATGCAATGCATCCAGAATCTGGGTCACTATTTTAAAACAATCCGATAAAGAATACCTCTTTCCGGAATATAATGCCCGCTCCAGTGTTGTCCCTTCGATATATTTGTAAACTATTACCAGACCAAATTCACAAATAAACGTATCTACAGGCCGGGCAATATTGGGATGATCAAGACCGGTTGCAATATTATAATCTCTGTTTATCGAAAACTCGTTATGGGTGCGCTTTTTATCTTTACTGTAATCACAAACCCTTAAAAGATAAAATTCTCCAGAAAGAGAACGGTGTGCTGAATAGAAAATTGTTTTTCCATCAGATATCAGCTCTTCTACAACCTGGTATTCTCCAATAAACATTCCCATAGTACCTCTCATGATGGGGTTTAAGAGATAACTATTTATTTTATGATAACGTTTCGATTAAATCAATATTTTTGCACCTTTTTTCTCTAAAACCCTTTCATTACTGAGAAAATTCGGTTCTATTACATTCAATAAACTGCATTTCAGATATGTTCTTTGTTTTATTTGTATTTCATGACCTTCAGTCACAGTGTTTCCACCCTCTGCTCGAATACAAGCCTATCTGGCCTCTTCAGATGTAACTGATTTCACATCAGAACTGTACAAGAGACCTTTCCTGCATACCAGAAAATCACCGAATTGCATCTGTGGAAACATTGCTTTGATCAATTCTGAAGGTTTGCATGATACACCAGATCCCATAGACAAAACTGCTTCAATTTCCATAAAGAGCTCTTGTCTTAAGCTGAGATCCAAAACACCGGTACGAATATCTTTATTACGAATCTTCCCTTTTTTTTCGCTTACAATCTCGATTTTTTCACTTTTAAGAATATTATTTATGGTTTCGGCAATGGTCTTTGGCTCTGTATCAAAATCGGGCCTGATCCTGTAAATAACAGCATTTACAGAAGCATTCACGGATGTTTGTTGGTGACTGATTGATACGACATCGGTAACTTGAAGATTTTCTGGAAGCCATCTGTTTATGCACAGTAAATCCCCTGCGAAATTTGCAGAAATCACAGCATCAAAAGCCTCATTTTCTCCTGTTGAACCAAAGGGCAGAGGCGGACCAAATGATAAACGCGGATGAGGATGAAAACCTTTAGTATAAAAAACCGGAATTTCCGCTATAATGAATGCCCTGTTGAAAATTTCAACCATATCGTGATGTCCCAGAAAACGAAGTGATTCACCTTTTCTATAAAAAAACCGGTAACGGTTTGACTTGTAGTCAATCGGCATTGCTGTTTTACTCAAATCACCCTGTTTTGACAACTGTACTTTAGAACCAAAAACATTTTTGACTTTTCTGTTACAAACTCCACATAAAGTACAATCGCCACTGCGGCAATCAGGGGTTGTTTCTTCTTTCAGTGCTTTTTCCCGTTGCGATTCCAGAAAACCCTGTGTTACACCGATTGATATGTTGGACCAGGCTAATTCCTCCGATAAAGGTATGCTGTCTGTATATTTTTTAATATCGATTTTTTGTTCAGATGCAGCTGTATTCCATCGCTCAAAATCGAATAATTCATCCCAGCCATCAAAACGAGCTCCCTTTTTCCACGCAGAATAGATCAGATCTGCAATATGAATGTCACCTCTGGCCATAAGCGTTTCCAACAGGGTAATTTGTGGATTTCTGTATGATACCCGTACGTTCTTTAAATTCTTCAAGGAATATTTGATATATTTTCCCTTGCTTGTCAACACTTCTGTATCTTCCATTTTTTCTCTCTGAAAAGGAGTGTGTGGTTTGGGAGAAAAAGGAGATATTGCAACATGAACCATGTAACGCCCCGATCTGGCACGCACCAACCCCGCAATACGTGAAACAAGCAATACAATCGCCTCGATATCTTCTTGACACTCCGTAGGCAGGCCGATCATAAAGTAAAGTTTAAGAGTCTGTATGTTATTCTCTGTCATTCTTTTAACGGTATCCAGTATTTCCTGATCCGAAAAGTTTTTGTTTATTACCCTTCGCAGTCTTTGACTGCCTGCTTCAGGTGCTAAAGTCATCGATGATACAGAAGAAACACTGCGAAACAACCGGAACTGCTCATCACTCAATGCATCAATCCTTGTTGATGGAAGAGTAATGGAAATATGCTGTTTGCTTTTAACAACCTGTCCCAATTCAAGCAAATTTGTCAGACAACTGTAATCAGCTGTTGACAGACTCAGCAAACCGACATCTTTAAGACCTGTGGACTCAACACCTTTGCTGATCTGGTTACAGATATCCTGAGGATCACGTTCACGAAGAGGACGATAATACATGCCTGCAGAACAGAACCTGCAACCGCGCGTACAACCTCTCATTACCTCTACAGCCAGCCTGTGATGAACAACTTTAATCAAAGGAACAAGCGGTTTTTGTGGATAATATTCATTCTTCAGAACCGGTACCTTGGCAGCATGAACCAACTTTTTTTTGTGTATAACTGGCACATATACTCCCGCAATATCCGAAAGCGCTTCAATGGTATGTAAACGGGATTTTTTACCGGCTTTCATTTTTTCCAAAACAGAACAGATCGATACAACTGTCTCCTCTCCATCACCAATTGCAAATACGTCAATATATGGTACAAGCGGTTCCGGATTACCGATACAAGGTCCCCCAGCTATAACAACAGGATCTTCATCACTCCTTTGTTCACTGCGCAATTCAATACCAGCCAGGTCAAGCATGTTCAGAATATTTGTATATTGCAATTCATATTGCACAGAAAAACCAATCCAGTCTGCATCCTTTATCGGAGTAAAATATTCAAGCGAATATAAGGGTATTTTCAGCTTTTTCAATAACTGCTCCGCATCAATCCATGGATGAAAACAGCGTGAAAGAGCCCATCTGGAATTTTTATTTACCAGATTATACAGGATCTGAAGGCCGAAATGAGACATGCCTATATCATACAAATCAGGAAAACAAAACACTCCATGCACTGTTATATCCGAGAGATTTTTTTTGATACAGTTAAACTCTGCACCTGTATACCGCATCGGATTCTCAACAAAAGGTAAAACTTTACTTCTTAAAACAGATTGAATTTCTTTCATTTCAGTTACAAATATGACCTTTAACTATTCAGGTATGAGATTAAATTTAACCGGCACGATTCTGAAATCTGATACCGGTTTTACTGTCCTTTATAGAAAAATACTTAATATCAGCAATATCGGGTAATTTTTATACTATATAAACAAATTATGATGTTCATTCTTCCATAATTCGCTCTACAAACTAAAAATATCGGCACAATTATTGCCTCAAAATGGGGAGACAATTTTATCCTGGAGACAGAATATGTCTGAAGCAAAACCTTTCTGGGCACAAAATGAAAATGAAATTCTAAACAA
>DATGNN010000259.1:0-8714 GCA_035306725.1 Chitinispirillaceae bacterium
GATTACAGTTACAAAAAAGCTTTTGCAATAGAGTTGAGTTTTCAGATACCGAATCTGACAAATTCTGCTGCGGATTATAATCGACGGAAAGCTTCATTTTTGTCTGAAATTGAGAAATATAACAAAACAAAGGAAGGACTTGAAGCAAAGGTAAGAAAGGATCTTGCCGATTTAAACCAGTTGATTGCTCAATACCGGTATCTTAAAGCAAGGGAAACAGAAGTAGATGCAGAAGCATCACTTAAAAAATATCTTCAAATTGAGGGAATTGATCCACTTGTGTTGCTGGATGTTAAAGAAAAGGTTTTGAAAAACAAAATTCAAAGAGCTCAGATAAAGTATGGTATGATCAGAAATTATATGTATGTACTTGATAACGCGGGAATACTTTCCGACATGCCGATAAGAAACTATCTTTCAGAGGAAAATGAGGTTGTTGAATGGCAGTAGCACAACTGCAGAAAACAAAAAATCCCCAAAAAGAGCTTGAATTTGCCAATGTATCAACTCCGCCATTACTCGACCGGTTTGAAGCAAAGTATGTGATACCGTACGGGATGATAGAGCCGATAGTAGAATTTATTCAACCATACTGCTCTCATGACAAGTATTCAGCCATTTCTCCTGACAGTTATTACAAAGTTAACAGTTTGTATTTTGATACTCCTGATTTTCTGTTTTTACGTCAAAGGCTCAGACGAGCAGAAAAAAGATTTAATATGAGGATACGGGGATATGGGGACAATCCGCGATTACCATACTTTTTTGAAATAAAAAATCGTATTGGTGATATTGTCAGAAAAATGCGTGCAATGGTCAATACAGAGGATTTCGAAAAATATTTCAGAATGGATCCTTATAAATTTCCTGAATTGGAAGATGAAAAGAACAGGGAAAAGTGTATCTCTTTTTATCAGACAGTTAATACATATAACGCACGGCCAGTTGTATTGGTACAATATCGCAGAAGGGCCTTTTTTTCGAATTATGAAGAATATGCCAGAGTTACTTTTGATATAGATTTAAGATATATGGAACCCGGGGTAAACTCTTTTCATCCGGTTCCAATAGAAGAGAAAATGTCATTTTGTGACAATCAGGCTGATTTTGAGTGTGGTACCTATGTTATATTGGAACTTAAATGTTATACTTCATTTGTTCCATTATGGATGGTTGATCTGGTACGTAAATTTAGTTTGAAAAGAAGAGGTTTTTCAAAATATTCGACCTGTTTAAAAAAATTGTTTTCGGAATATAGTGGTGATGGTCTTTATAGAAATCCGGTAAAAATCTAGTTAATCAGATAAAGGAGATTTTATGAAAAAGACGGTAATTGGAAATGTGGCTGGTTTCTTCCTGTTATCAGGATTGTTTTTAAGCTGCGCTGTACTGAACCCGCCTGAAGATAAACCGATTAGTGAGGATTTAAGTGATCTGGTTGTTACGGAAATCCATTATCATCCATTTGCAGTAGATTCCGATATGGTTAACGAGTATGAATTTATTGAACTGCATAATAAAGGTGAAAAAGAGATAACCCTTGAAAATGTCGAGATAACTGATGGTATAACATTCGAATTTGATAATGGAGCAAAGATAAAACCCGGTGAATATCTGGTACTGGCTTCTAACGCGGTTGAATTTGAGAAAAGATACAATTTTAAACCTTATGGAGAGTTTTCCGGGAAGTTGAGTAATTCAGGCGAAAGAGTTGCTTTTACTGATAATAAATCACAGAAAGATTTTATAATTATTGATTATAAAGATTTAGCACCTTGGCCGGTTGAAGCGGATGGTGACGGTTACTCTATGGTACCGATTTCGGATGCGACATTCGAAGATTATTCCAATGGTGCACTATGGCGAAAATCATTTAAAATTCACGGATCTCCCGGGATGCATGATCCAGGACCTGTATATGTTAATGAAATTATTGCCCATACAGATCCACCACAAGAAGATGCAATTGAGTTGTACAATCCAAACGAATTTGCAGTTGATGTAAGCGGATGGTATCTGACCGATAGAAAAGTCGATCCAATGAAATTTCGAATACCGGATGGTTCCGTAATCGATGCAAAAGGGTATATGGTTTTTTATGCTACACATTTTGGAGACAGTTCACTGCCATATCCTTTTGGTTTAAGCGAAAATGGTGAAGATGTTTACCTGTTTTCCGATTCGCTTGGACGGGATTATTCGGATGGTTTTTCTTTTGATGCAACTGATAATGGTGTTGCCTACGGCCGTTATATAAATGGTGTGGGAGAAGTTAAACATTGTGCCTTGAAGGAGCCAACACTTGGAAAAGAAAATTCCGGACCCATGTTGAGTGATATAGTTATTACTGAAATTATGTATAATCCACCGGATGGAAAAAGCGAGTATCTGGAGATTAAAAATATCAGTTCGCAAACAGTTCCTTTATTTGACCAGAATAACCCGCACAATACATGGAAAATAAGCGGATTCGGTACACAATTCCCTCTGGATGTGAGTATTAAAAGTGGGGAAGTGATCCTGGTTACAAATGATACCGTTCCTGAAGAGAAATTAAGGGCAGCATATGGTAACATACCTGATAATGCGAAAATATTCAGTATCGCAACAGGAAAATTGAGTAACAGCGGTGAAAAAATATCCCTGATGGCTCCTGTCAAGCCCGACAGCGGGAGTGACAAGGTGTTTTACAAAGAAATTGAAAGAGTTGAATATGATGATGACGGTTTATGGTCTACTTTAGCTGACGGTAACGGTTCTTCATTAGTCCGAAAAAACCTTGATCAGTTTGCCGACGATGCTGGTAACTGGAAATCTGGTCCACCAACACCAGGAACTGATGAAAGATAAAATGCAGGCAGGATAGATTATTGGTAAAGAAACCTCCCCTGACCCCTTTAGAGAGTTGGAGGAGGTTTTTTTTGATTTTCCTGAGAACATCCCCGTGATAGTAATTAAAAATTCGAAATATTAATATCGAAATACGAAATAAAAACAATCAGAACCAACAGGAAAGAAATTACAAACAATCGGAAACAATAAGATAGAAACTATAAACATTCAATTTTTATTGAATTGAACAATCAAGAATAAAATGTCACTTTATTCGGCTTTGTGAAATTGGATTTTGAATTATTGGAATTTGTTTGTAAATTGATTTCTTATTGAAATTTGGAGTTTATTCTTTGACCTCTTCTCCCAGTCCTCCTTCATTGAGCATTTATTCATTCTTTTTACATATAATTATTCAGACATTCTGTATCTGGAGTCTCCCTCTCACACCGGAAGAGGGAGATTTAGAGGGAGAGGTCGCTGGTTCGCCAGAAGATACTGGTACAATTAAGACTATAATATTCAAATTCCGCTTTTGCATCGGGGATGCTTGGGAGGGGGCGGGTGCAACCGCAGCTTGTGTGCTCGGCGACCCGGAATGGCCGGATAGATTCAATGATCTGAAGAAACTGAGTCGGAATTGATTATTTTTGACAGGCAGTTACTGAGTTCGTTAAGATTGTATGGTTTGCAAATAACACCCTTGAATCCATAACTTTTATAATTAGCCATTACCGGATCGTGTGAATAACCACTTGAGACTACCGCATTAATATCAGGATCAATTTTGATTAACTCTGATAAAACTTCCTTGCCGCCTGCTCCGGCAGGAATAGTAAGATCCAGAATCACAATATCAAACTTTCTGTTTTCTTCAAGAGCTTTTTTGTAACTGCAGATGGCCTGGTCTCCATTACTTGCCAGAACAACAGAATAGCCAAGATGTTCAAGAAGTTTTTGAGTGACATTAAGGATTATTTTTTCATCATCCATCAGAAGTATTCGACCTTTTACTTTTGTGAGGATATTTTCGGCAGATACTTTTTTAGTCGCGACTTTTTGGGATGCAGGTATAAGAACATGGAATGATGTGCCATTACCTTCAGAGGTATTAAAATAGATATGTCCGTTGTGTTTTTTTATAATTGAATATGATGTTGCCAACCCAAGTCCTGAACCATTTTGTTTTGTGGTGAAGAATGGGTCGAAAACACGTTGTTGTACGTTTCCAGGGATTCCCTTTCCTGAATCGGTTATAATTAATTCAACATATTTTTTGGAATGTGAATTTGTCATACGGAGGTCATTTTTATTTCTAAGGTTAATTTTTATTATACCAACATCTGACATCGCTTCAACTGCATTAATAAGCAAATTTTGAATGACCCTGCTTATCTGTGTACTGTCGATTTCTACAGTGTATAGATTATCGTCGGAATTGATTTCATATTTAGTTTTTTTCCCGGACATTATGAATGCGGCTGTTTCTTTTACAATAGATTCCAGAGAGGTAATTTCTTTTATTGGAGCTCCTCCTTTGGAATATGTAAGTAATTGTCCTGTAAGGTCTTTTCCTCTACGTACCGCATTTTCAAGATCATTAATGATATCTTTTTCGCTATGATTCGGATAATCTATTTTTAAAACGGATAAACCGGACCAAATGGCAGTCAGAAGGTTGTTGAAATCATGGGCAATACCTCCAGCAAGTATTCCAAGCGCTTCAATTTTCTCTTTTTTTTGTAACTCTTTTTCGATTCGGATTCTTTCTGTAAGATTTATTACAATGCCGCATATACCTGCAACTTTATTTTCACGTATAATGGCAGTAGAGTGAACAAGGATGGGAAAATGCCTGCCGCTTGAGTGAAGTCCGGTATATTCATAATGTAGCCTGGTATTTTCCGTAAAAATTCTGTGAAGATTTTTTTTAACGATTTCGCGTTCCTCTACAATCACCATATTGATTGGAGAATACTTTTTATTCAAATCAACAGATTCGTATCCAAAAAGTTCATAAGCCTTCTTGTTTGCATAAGTAAAGTTACCGTCAGGGCCGGTTTCAAAAACAGCTTCAGGAAGCATATCTGTGAGTTCCCGGTATCTTTGCTCACTCTCTCTAAGAGCATTTTCGGTTTTTATGTTTTCAGTAATATCACGAACTATTGACAAGATGCAGTTTTCACCATTTAGTAATATTTCGGTACTTGAGATGGAGAAAGTAAAATTATTATTAATCCGGGTAGAACAGAATAAACCTTTTAGTTTTTTCGCTGAGATCGGAATATTTAATTCAGCTCTGTTATTACCGGCATTATAAAAAATATCATTTATAAAAGTTTGTTCAGATTTCAGATTAAATGTTCTGGCAGCGAGGGAATTAAATGAAATAATCTTGCCTGATCGAGCTTCTGTGATAATTATCGCCTCTGGAACAGTGTCAAAAATAGTTTTATGCCATTTTTCGGATATAGTAGTGCATTTCAACTGTTTTTTTATCCGAATTACGATAAGCTGGTTTAAAATGAAGAAAATAACAAGCAGTATTATTATAATTAGAATAGTTTCGGCAGGTAGCAATTGTTCTGTCCATGGAAAATGTTAAAAGAGATTTATCATTTATGTTTCGAACCTATCAGAAATCTTCTTTAAAGATTTTGTAGATAGTTTTATAGAAAACAGTTCATCATTAAAAATAGTAGATGTTTTATTTTTATAAAACCCGGTTATTAATAATCATGAATTTTTGCATTAAGGGGAGGATTAAACAGGATAAAAGAGGTATATTGTTTAAAAACATTTGTATTATCAGGTAGAAACAGTGATGGGGATTATTTGTTTGAGTAATTTTTGAATCCTGTCATCTGTTAGGTGGTATTTCCATGTCGCTCTAAAAGCACTCCTGATCGAAATTATTCATTTTACCTTAAATTGTATAGCTAAACACGATTAAAATATCATGACACAAATTCCAGGGTGTTTAATTCAGATCCATTATCATAACCGCCAGGGTGGTGTAAAGAGGGTAATAGAGGGATACGCACGAGCATTTCGGGAGATAGTAAAAGATGAAATCGCTAATATTCTCATTTGCAATGATTGTTCCCCGGAATCATCTGATGAGATAAAAACTATTGATATTCCCGAATGTGATTATTGTGATTCAACAGATATCAGGTCGTATTACAATTTAAAAAATATTCTTATAAGAAAAATAAGAGAAATAATTGAATCAGAAGCTATTCAATTTCCGGCTCTTGTGATTGGGCACAATTTGAACTTATGCAAAAACTTGTCGTTATCTTCTGCATTTACAGAGTTATCTCTCGAGTACAGACATTTTAGTTTTTTTTCAGTAATGCACGATTTCGCAGAAGAGGGAAGAATTGAATTATTGAATATAATTTACGAACTGGAAAATGCAGGCATTCCGGTAAGAGATGAGCTTTATCATAAAAATGGACTTGTAAATCTGGTAGTACCGGGAAATAACGCTTTCAGTATTCTTGAAAGATGTGGGTTTAAAACAATACAGCTTACGAATCCGGTGTTTTGCCCAAAGAGCAAAAAAACGGTTGAAAAGGATACAGCCAGAAGATACTTACAAACCTATGCTGAAAAAATGGGTATGTCTTTTAATTTTGACAAACCTGTATTTACTTATCCGGTCCGGATAATTCCAAGAAAGAATATACTTGAAGCAATTGCACTTGTAACAGTTTTAAACCCGGGAAATCTTTTAACCGGTACATATGGCGGTTCAGTTCGCAGCCGGTCTGTTTATAATTATGCATGTTTGCTTGTTAAGGAATTCAAATTACCGGTAATTTTTAATATTTTTAAAGTGATTAAAGAAATATGGAAAGATTCAGATCCGGTTGAAATAGTATATACAATTTCTGATTCTGTTGTATCTACTTCTGTAATAGAAGGGTTTGGATATGCACTATACGAACCATGGTTTTATGATTGTATGATTACTGGCAGGATACCACAGGGAGGAGGATATCCTCCGTTTATAGGTACATCTTCATTTTATAGCAGATTTCCGATTCCTGGGGATTGGATTTCAATAAAATTACTTAGAGAAAAGTATAGTGTCAAGTATTCTAAATATTATACGAAACAACACTTTTCCGATTTTCTTGATTCAGTTATCATTGATGGTACAGTGGATTTTGGCCTTCTTGATGAAGAAATGCAATTTAAGGTAATAAAAAATGTATTGAGAGATGAAAAGATGAAATTAACCTGGCAGCAATTACTTGATAAAGAACTTGTGGGATGGCCTGGGTTTAAAGATTTAAATTCTCAGGACTTTGTCATCTATTCCAAAAACAAAGAAAAAATACAAAGCGAATTTTCGCTTTCGAATTTTCAGAAACTATTTTATTCCTGTTTTACACAACCATCTAAAAGGAATAATTCTGATTGGGATTATTCATGTATTTTAGAAGAGTTCCGGAAGAGGGGGCTATGGTTATTGGTTTAACCGTAAAACATAGCATATTGGAAGCATAAACGAGAAAAGTATTTCCAGGCAAATGATGGAACGAAGAAATAAATATAACTTAAGAATAAATTAAAAGAATTCTGGTTTAGTAATAAACATTTTCGGGGTCATTAAATATATTATAATTGACTTTGGTTGTAGATCATGGGATAGTATAAAACCATGGTTTGAAAGGGAGGTATGTGTGGCCAATACTACAAAACATGATTTAATTACTGATGTTTCAAATTTTACCGGTTTAACTCAGGCAGACACAAAGATTGTTGTTGAGGAACTGCTTGCTACTGTTGCTTCATTTCTCGAAGAAGGTAAAAATATTGAAATAAGGGGATTTGGTACTTTTTACACAAAAGTTCGCAAACCACGTCCTGCACGAAACCCAAAAACAGGTGAAGTCGTACCATTATATAAAAGAGTCGTTCCGCTTTTTAAATATTCAAATGAGATGAAGAAAAAAATATCTGAGTCATTGACCAGCAAAACTACAACAGCTGCCGGTTTTTAAAAAGTTTCGCTTTTCCAGACAGATTTCAAAGCAGACCTGCTCGGTTCTTTTTTTTACAAGCTGGAGAGAATCGTGTTTAAACTGGCAGATTCCACTTCTAAAACAGTTAAAACCATCAAAATGTAACATGATCGGTTTATAGTTCGGGTTTTATTGCATTCACTCTAAAAATATTAGGCGGGGGCATCTGTTTTTCCGGACACTATGAATAACTTTAGGTGAAAATTGTTTTATAACACTGGTTAAATTTATCTCAATGAGCTGAAAAAAGCCGGCATAATTTCACCTTGCTCAGGAACCCTGAAACCCTATGCTGCAGGGTAAATGCGCAGATTTCTCCTGGTCAGTTGCCGGGAGATGTATTTAATTAGTGGAATAGTAATTGTTCTGATTAGTGCCTGAATACATCTGCATGGAATTGTTTTGTCTGCAAAATGGCCAGACATCCTGGCAGTAACCATCCATTTGTTTCATGTTTCAGTTTGATCCGTAGTTTAGCAGCAGAATAAAATATCTTTCATTAACTGTCATTTGAAAGAACGCATCTTTTTGATTTCAGTTTTTTTTACAGCCTGCTTGGGTCTGTGAATATTCTGCGAACCTCAGTTTTTTCATTAAAATTCAGCAAATCTTTGTTTCCCGGTTCGATAGATATGTTATTACAAATTTCAACTTGTATTGACACCTTTCATAAATAGCTTTATAATAAACCTTATTGAACTGAAAAAATTTCAAGAAGGGGTGATCTCCATGCGGATTTTGGGGATAACAGGATTGCTGTTAATTATTATTACAGGCAAATTAAGTAGTGCTGAAGATATTTCGGTAGAGGATTTAAATGCGCAAGTGCGTTTTCCTTCGTTT
>DATGNN010000260.1:0-7935 GCA_035306725.1 Chitinispirillaceae bacterium
CGTCAATTCGTGCATTCTGGGCAAAAGTCATTGAAAAGAGTGCGGCTGTGGTAAACAGCCCTTTAAACAAAAAGGATCGCATCATTCACCTCCAAATAAGACTGAATTATTAATAAAATATCTTCCTAATTACCTTAAATCCGAATCAGGACGTTTGCTTTTTGTAATTCTTTTTCGCGCACATTTAACAAAAAACAATGCCTGCTTACCGATCACCTGATAAACACCACTGTTAGTGCCATAAAACCCTTACCGCGTTTGTTCCGCTCTCAGGCTTATCGTCACTTAATCATCTTCATTTAAACTGAATTAAACTTACTTTTCCGTTTATGTCCATCCTGTTCACCAAACACCTGATTATGTAATATATGTGTATCATCTTCAAGGGTCAAATCTGAATTCATTATTTTTTTCCATTTTTTCAAATATGGTTCTTGATGTTCGGGTGAATTCAACCATACACAAACAGTTGCCAACTTTTTTTCAAAACCATTTTGGTAATAACTCCTGTTTATTCCTTTTTGTTCACTTTACCTGATCATAAGAACCATGGAGGGATATGATATATCAAGATTACAATAGAATCTCGAAGTATTGAGAATACTCCCTCGCCATGAAATCGACTAACAAAAATATCCACTTTTTAGACCAGGGGGTTTAACCAAATTATAATTGTTCAAACCTTTTGGCTTTTTCAGTGGATATTCCATATTATTTTGTCGCACAGGCGACTACGCGGAAACAACTTCGTCCCGATGAGCCGTATGAGGGGTTTTAACCTATCCCTAAAAATGATTCAGGTAAGTTTCAATCAGCCAGGCGCGAAACGATATCGTACATAACTGACGGAAATGTCCAGATTATTTCTTTCAGATCATTAATTGTTAAGCCTTGTCGTATAGCAAGAGAAAAACAGTTGATTACTTCATCACAATTATGTCCTAATAAATGAACACCCCGTATTTTATCATTCTCTTTTTCTGTAATTATTTTAAATGCCGAGTAATTCAACCCGTGCCTTTTAGTAATATGTTTTTCTGAAGTATTCTGGAAATAGATATTAAAGAGGTTTTTATTATCACCCAGATTCTCTTCACGCAACCCAACAGATGCCACTGATGGATGCGAGAAAACCACACTTGGAATAGTATGGTAATCGGGTATTTTGCAGTTGCCGTTGATCATATTAAATGCTGCAATTTCTCCTTCCATTTCAGCAACAGGCGTCAAACGCATAGATCTCCCGGTTACATCACCCGCCACATAGACTGCAGTATTGGATGTACACTGAAGATATTCGTTAATGATTATATTTCCTTTGTCATTTTCAATTCCTGCATTCTCCAACTTTAGATTCTCAATATCCGGAATTCGACCTGCGCCATGAACAATCATATCAGTTCTGAACGGTCCATCTTTTGTATGTACTGTATAATTGTCTGATGTTTTCTCAATCCCCTCAAGCGAACAATCTGTAAAGAATTTAATTCCAGTTTCATCAGATGCCTTTTTAAGCATATCTGTCAGATCATTATCAAATGAATTTAATGCGTGTGACATCGATTCGATTATTGTGATATTCGTACCAATTCTGCCAAGTATATGTGCAAATTCAATCGATATATACCCCGCACCTATAAATACCATAGAACGGGGTAATTTATCAACTTTAAGTAGATCATCAATATGTGTTATATATTTATTTCCTGGTACATTTATTAGTTTTGGTACAGATCCTGTTGCAATTAAAATATGTGATGCTTCAATAGTTACATTTCCATTACTCATTGAATTTGGAGCTGTAAAGTAGAATTCACCATGAAAAAGATCGATCCCTTTTGAAGAAAGACGTTCTTCGGTAAATGAAGGAATTTTTTCGATCAACGAATATGTGAATCGTTTCAAGGAATTCCAATCAAGTTTAATATCTCCTGTAATTCCTTTTTCATGCATATGCCGTGATCTATAGATAATTTCAGCTGCACCAGCCATGGTTCTTTTGGGATTACAACCCCGTAAAGCACATGTACCACCATATTCCCGTTTGTCTGCAATTGCTGTTTTCCACCCATAATTGCCAGCTTTAATTGCAGCTGTGGTTCCTGCTTCTCCTGTACCAACTACAAATAAATCGTAATGGAAAACATTCATAATCATACCCCCAATAGAGTTTTCGGCATGATTATTTCAGCAATATTAATACCAGTACAATTACTCTTAAACAAAATTCAATTTTTTAATTAATTAACAAATGAGCTTCAGATAATGAAAATTGATTTTAGAAAAGTATGTTTTAATAATGATATTTTCCATATGGTCGATTACAACAAACCTGTCATCCGTTTTCCAGAGAATCCAGTCCTTTCACCCGAAATGGTAAATGGTGTCTGGAAAGACCCTGCTCTGAAAGTAATTACTGTCCACAATGCAGGTGTTACAGAGTATGACAATCAAATTTTATTGCTCTTTCGTTCACATTTAAGATCCGGACGAAGTGTTCTGGGGATTGCAAGAAGTCCTGATGGCATTACGAACTGGAGGATAGATCCTTATCCTGCACTTATTCCTGCTACCCCAAACGATATTTTCGAAAATGGAGTTGACATACAGAACCAGATAGAAATGGAATCCGGCGGAATTGAAGACCCGCGAATTACCAGAATTGATGATAAATACATAATAACTTACAGTGCTTACCATGCAAAAATCAGTAACAGAGTAAGAGTCTGCATAGCATCTACAACCGACTTTATTTCTTTTACACGATTAGGTCCAATAGTTGAAACAGACATGCGTAACGTTGTTATTTTTCCTGAAAAAATCGAAACCAAATATTTCGCATTGTTACGCCCGAATGATTCAACATTTGAAGATCTTGGGGGATTATACACCCAGATAAAAACAGGAACATCCAGAAGCCTCAAACAGGGACAATGGAAAATTTCAAAAGAACCAATCATACAAACAGGTGCTGGTCCCAGTTCATTTTCAGACAAAATTGGTCCTGGTGCACCACCCATAAAAACTTCTCAAGGATGGTTAAGTATTTTTCATGGCGTCCGTAAAACCATGTCTGGTAATCCATATGTACTTGGAGTTGCTTTGCATAATATTTACAACCCATCAGAAGTGTTAATGTCAAGTATACCTGTCCTGTTTCCCACTTCTGCTGATTGCAAGGTTGGTGATGATGTCTATGTTCATGTTCCACAAGTGGTATTTACATGCGGAGCCTTGAAAAAAGAGGACGGTACTGTCATGATTTATTACGGTGGAAATGATACTGTGCTTAATCTTGCTTTATCTCATGAAGACATCCTGATTGGTATGTGTAAAAATTATAATCAGGATCCTTTGAATGGGTCATGGTGTTATGATATTTCATCAATAAAAAATCAATAATACAATACTGGGCAGTATGCAAAATTGTTTTACCCTGAAATAATATCTGTCGGTTGGTACTCTCCTCAGCTTGTTTATAATTATCATAATCAACACTTGGAAATTGTATCATTACATGGAAGCAGCTATGACCCCGACAGATCGGATCCTCTCGGGGTCGTTGCAGTTCAGTGGCAACGTGTGTGGAGAAAAGGGCGTAATAATACGCCCTTTTTTAATCAATCAACTACTTCATAGTCAGCATCAACAGCACCATCGCCATCTTTGCCTTTCTTTTTTTGATCATTTGCATTGGCGCTTTCATTACCTTGTTCCGGACCAGGCTGAGGCCCAGGCTGCCCTCCAGCTGCTCCTGCAGCCCCCGCAGCTTTATACATCTGCTCGGCCATTGCATGTGATGCTTTCGTTAACGAATCAATTGCAGCTTTAATGGCTTCTGTGTTATCACTTTTAACCTTTTCTTTAAGGTCATTCAGAGCAGACGTTATTTTTGATTTGTCTTCATCTGAAATTTTTCCTTCAAGTTCACCCAATGTTTTTTCTGTCTGATAAATCAACTGATCAGCCTGATTTTTCACTTCGATCTTTTCTTTTTCTTCTTTATCCCGAGCAGCATTTTGCTCCGCTTCATTTACCATTCGCTGGATTTCACTCTCGGAAAGACCGCTTGAAGATTCAATACGAATCTGCTGCTGTTTACCAGTACCTATATCTTTTGCACTGACATTTAAGATCCCGTTAGCATCGATGTCAAAAGTAACCTCAATCTGTGGCACACCTCGTGGTGCCGGTGGAATTCCTATAAGATCGAACTTACCAAGTAAACGGTTATGAGCAGCCATCTCACGTTCACCCTGATATACCATAATAGTCACTGCTGTCTGACTATCAGCTGCAGTTGAAAAAATTTGACTTTTTTTGGTTGGAATTGTTGTATTACGTTCAATCAGTTTCGTCATTACACCACCCAAAGTCTCTATTCCCAAAGAAAGCGGAGTTACATCAAGCAGCAATACATCTTTCACACTTTCATCACCACTCAAAATAGCACCCTGAATGGCGGCTCCAACAGAAACTACCTCATCAGGATTAACACTTTTGTTCGGCAATTTACCAAAAAACTCCTCTACCTTCTTCTGTACAGCCGGAATTCGGGTTGTTCCTCCAACAAGAATCACCTCATCGATATCGCTGGCATTCAAACCGGCATCTACAATTGCCTTTCTGCAAGGTTCAATAGTACGATCAACCAGATTTTGAACCAATTGTTCAAATTTTGCACGTGTAAGATTCATATCCAGGTGTTTTGGTCCTGAAGCATCTGCAGTAATAAAAGGCAGATTAATATTAGTCTGCATAGCAGAAGAAAGTTCAATTTTTGCTTTTTCTGCGGCTTCTTTTAACCTTTGAAGTGCCATTCTATCCTGCCTTAAATCGATTCCATTACTCTTTTGAAAGTCTTCTGCTATGTAATCTATAAGCACCTTATCGAAATCATCACCTCCAAGATGAGTATCACCATTTGTCGATTTAACTTCAAAAACGCCTTCACCTATTTCAAGAATAGATACATCAAAAGTTCCTCCACCCAGATCGAACACTGCTATTTTTTCATTTTTCTTTTTTTCGAGGCCATATGCCAATGAAGCAGCTGTTGGTTCATTAATTATACGTTTTACATCCAGACCGGCAATTTTTCCAGCATCTTTAGTAGCCTGACGCTGTGCATCATTAAAATAAGCTGGAACAGTAACAACCGCTTCAGTTACTTTTTCACCAAGATAGTCTTCAGCAGCTTTTCTCATATATTGAAGTATCATGGCAGACATTTCAGGTGGTGTATACTCCTTATCCGAAATTTTTACCTTTACAGGATCTTCCGGTTTTCCTACAACATTATATGGTACCTTTTTCTCTTCTGATTGTACTTCACTGTGGCGTCTTCCCATAAAACGCTTTATGGAATATACAGTGTTTTCCGGATTCGTTATAGCTTGCCTTTTAGCTATACCACCAACCAGTTTTTCGCCTGTTTTTGTAAAAGCAACAATGGACGGAGTTGTACGTCCACCTTCTGCATTTGGTATTACTACTGGTTTTCCACCTTCCATCACCGCGACACATGAATTAGTGGTACCTAAATCTATACCAATAATTTTTCCCATTATGACCTCCTTAATATTCTGCTAAAAAGTCTTTTTAAAACACTTTGTTGTAAACAAATATCATGCCAAAATTATTTTGTTGAAAATATGTTATGAAGTGGAATTATAGTTTCAGAATATTTCATTATAGATCAAGCCTGTGTTTGATTTTGAAACAACAACCTGTTTTAGCAGATATATTATGTAAACTTGAGTTGCCATTGACCTGAAATGTATGATTTACAAATCAAGGAAAGCTGTCGTAAGTAATATTGGGGGCATTTGCTAAAAACTATTTTGCATCAACTTATATTCCCGACACTTGCATTAAGCACACAATAAAATAACTAACTGTTGGAGTTTTAACTGGAATTATCTAAGAGGTTTCAGTTTAAGATCAATCAATTCAGGCTTTCTGAAATGGATAATAGATATGATACCTACAAAAAGGAAACCTGATGCATAAAGCATAAGAAAGGGACTGACAAGAAAATTTGTAAATCCAAGAAACATATGAAAACTGCTCAGACAGTAGATACCAAGAAGTATTTCAATAATACAAGTCAAATCTTTAATAGGGCGGTAGGTTGTTTTGCCCTGAACCTGTCCCTTTTTAGGGGTTCTGTGAAATGGCGACTTCAACTTAAGAATCGCTTCTAAAACTGCTTTACCGTTATTTACTGCCAAACCCGTGCCTATTAACATCATGGCAGGAATCAGGAATATCTGTTGGCGAACTTTATTCCCGATAAAATACTGTGAAATCATATACATCGTTGCAGGTCCACTTGTTGCAAGGATCATACAAAAAACTACACACCCAAACCAGAAAGGAGGAAGGAAAATTTTAACATAGTAGAGAACGGGCATTGTAAGCATAGCCAGTAACAGCATTAATGGATGTACTATGTAATGAGTAAGATGTAAAACTGCTTGTATAGCCTTAAAAGCAGGTATTTTCTTTTTCAACAATAATGGAATTATCTTGATTGCAGTCTGAATTGAACCTTTTGCCCATCTGAATTGCTGATTCTTAAATGCATTTATATCTTCAGGTATTTCAGCAGGCACTTCAAGTGCAGGAACATATTCTGTTTCCCAACCTGTAAGCTGCATTCTATAAGACAGATCCATATCTTCAGTGAGTGTATCATGCTGCCATCCACCACTTGTTTCAATTGCCTCACGGCGAAACACACCCGCAGTACCATTGAAATTCATAAACAGGTTATTCCACGATCTTGCAGCCTGCTCAATCATAAAATGGCCATCTATTCCCATAGCCTGACCCCGGGTAATCAAAGATGCTTTTCTATTTAAATGGGTCCAGCGTCCCTGAACGAGTCCTAATTTTGAGCGGCCTACAAAAAAAGCCATCGCTTTTTTAAGAAAATCAACCTGTGGAACAAAATCAGCATCAAATATCGCGACGAATTCAGCATCTGTATATTCTAAACCATTTTGGAGTGCACCAGCTTTAAAACCAATTCGATCGACTCTTCGGATCACAGAAATATTTACGCCCTCTTTTTGAAGGCGTTCTACAACATTATCTACATAATCTACGGTATCGTCAGTACTATCATCCAAAACTTGGATTTCATGGCGTGATCGGGGATAATCCATAGATGCAGCAGCTTCAATAACCCGAACTGCGACCGATTTCTCATTAAACATTGGCAGTTGAGTTACCACCTTTGGATACTTGTTTTCTTCAGTTATACTATAATAGAATTTCATAGTATCCTGTTGGGCCGATACTTTTGCCTTACGTTTACGTAAAAAAAGATAGGTGAGAACGTAGCACTGAACCCCGTAGGCTAATAAAATAGCCGAACAAAGGACATAAAGCGATACGACAATAATTAAAGCTATCATACTCCCATTACCTGTACCTTTGAATTTACAAGATTTCTTTTAAGGAAATCGTAGCAAATAATATAAATTCCAGCAAACTGAAAGAACCAAACTAAAAGTTAACTTTTTTTTAATTTTCAGTTTATTGTAAGGTTATTTGATCAATTTCCCTTTGAATTTCATTAAATAGATCTGGTTTTTTCAGAATTTCAGCAATTAAAAGATCGCTCCATCCAGACTGCTTTAATCCTGCCATTTCTCCAGGTCCCCTGTATTTTAAATCCATTTCTGCGATTTTAAAACCATCATTTGTTTTTGAAAAAACGGAAAGGCGCTTTTGTGCATAAGTGTTTGATTTATTTGTTGTAAGGAGAAAACAATAAGATTTTTTATTACCTCGTCCAACCCTTCCCCGAAGTTGATGAAGTTGAGAAAGGCCAAAGTAATCTGCATTTTCGATAACCATTATGGTCGCTTCAGGTACATCTATTCCAACTTCAATAACAGTTGTAGTAACAAGAATATCGGTTTC
>DATGNN010000261.1:0-3515 GCA_035306725.1 Chitinispirillaceae bacterium
CTATTAAAATCAACACTGATCTTGTCTATTACTTTTAGATGCCCAAGTCGTGCAATCTCAGAGCGGATAAAATTAGCTTCATTACGATGTACATAGTGTTTACGAAGAATATCCTTCACTGTCTCTATACCGGATTGAATACTTGCTTCTTCAGATGTAGCACAATACTGCCCCAGCAGATACTCCAGAACATAGGAAGGAACAATTGCATTACCTTTTACAGTTTTTACCAGATCCTTTCGGACTACAAGGCCGGGGAAAATCTCATTTATCTTTCTGTCTAGTTCATTCATAAAATAACCTCATTAAAAATCAAAATCTGAAGTAAATGATCTTCGAAGCAGGTAACGTATGGTTCGGTAATCTTTATAATGGGTAGTTTTGCCTTCACGCTCTTCCACCTTAAGTAAAACCTCTCGGTTATTGTAATTATCTGCCAATGAAGAAAGGATAAATTGAACAGGCGTTTCTCTTTCCCGTGGATCATCAGAAGGAGAATCAAAGGTCAGGTCATGTGAGTTGGATATCAGTTCACCGGTATCCGAGTAGATACCAGCCCGAAGAATACGCGGTTTCATTTTTTCTGTTACCGGCTTATTCTGGAAAAAGACAACAGAGAGTTGACCCGATGTTATAGTTGATGTAGTACCTTTCAGTATTTCAACAGAAACCGCTTCTACATCATCTCCTCGTTTTTTATTGATCGTAATTACAGGAACAACTATCTCCTGGAGCGATGTTCCTCCATGAACAAAACGGCTTCCGCTTCCTTTAAGCCGGAGCCTGCTTATAGATCGGGGGATACGTATTTCAATATTCCCATCCAACCCGACCTGTTCGCTTGTAAATGATATCAAAGATGGGTGTTCCTGAAGATTCTTTCCAAGAAGAAAGCGTCTGTCTCTGTATAAAACACCAGAATCTGTAATATTTAATGTTGAAAAGTCACTTTCATCCAGTTCGTTATTCTGGTAAATAAAACCATGGTCAGCGGTTACAATCATATTGGAGAAATTAACTGCTGCAAGTCTCTTTATAAGGACAAGAAGCTCCTCTATGGCTTCCTCAACTTCTTCAAAAACGCGTCCCTCAGATTCCTTTTTATCACCTGTAGCATCTATACGGTTATGGTATATGTATATCAGTCGATTTTCCTTCATTAATGCCCGTGCATTATCTTTGTTCAGTTTAAGAAAATCTTCTGCATTAATTGCGACAGCACCTTCGGGTACTGCAGATGAAAGGATTTTTCCCCTGTTAACTGTTCCGGCGCTGTTAATACCATCAACTATTACTGTGCCTGTTTCATTTTCTGCAATTGAAATCTCTTTATTGGGAAGAAGAGATGCCATACCAAGTTGCGTGTAACCAGGTATTGTTCCCTGAAGAGCAGAAAGGCCGGCCTCATAGCGATTTTCCATTCTTATTCTGCGTGTAAGCTCTTCACCGATTTCATACCGAAGTGCATCCGAAATAATTACTGCGACTTTCCTGTTTGTATTCAGAAACGTTTTAACTTCATGTTCGAAAAATATTCTTTGCTGAACCAGTCCAGGGATTTCCCAACTTGTTTGTCTGTCCAATACTTTTTGCCAGCAATCACCCAGAGGCATAAGAAAATTGTTTGAGTAGAAATTTTCGATCTGATCCGCGAGTGGCTTAAGAAGCGTTTGTGAGGATTTGCGAAAATGGAAGAAAAAGGACCTGTAAAGCTGATCTATCTGGTACCAGGTAGAAATATATTTATTAAACCCACTCTCAGCAGTTTCTATCTGGAGGTTTATGTTTTTTAACAAATAAAAAAACTGTGATGCATAACCAATCGCCTCGTAAAAGTCTGCGAATCTTTCGTACCAGTGGCTGTTGCGCCGAGCACGAAGCACTCCCTGGCACTTCTCATGTGTTATAGTCCGATCGCAGACATGCCTTGCCAGATCAGATATTATTTTTCGGTCAACCAGTTCAAAGTAATCGATATGCTCCAGTTCCCTGATATCTCTTTTTAAAAGATCCTGTTCGATACCCAGTACTTGTGCACTCTTTTCAGACAATTTTTCGAATGTTAACCTATGGCGTATGCTGTCTTTCCATCGATTAAGAAAAACAAGTGCTTCTGTTCCCAGTTTTGCGGTTCCACGCAGATCAAGAGTATAGCAGGATTTAAACAGTTCTATTGCAAGGTCTTCTATTAACGGATCATTCTCCCGATAACCGTAGATTCGTTCCATTTGTTGCCAGAAAGTATGATCAAGTGAGCTCTTTTCAATAAGCGAAAATTTTTCCTTTTTGTTCTCAGAGTATTCCTGAAGAAGCGATTCCAGTATAGTATCAATATGTGCATCAGTAGAAGATCCACAGCATACAGCCATCATTTTCAGTTGTATGGTGAGCACGGAATCATCCGGTTTCAACCGTGCTTTCAGAGCATCTCTTCGTTTTGCAGCGTTAAAAAAGTCACGATGTTTTTTTACTAAATCGGAAAATTCCGGGCCCAGTTCCAGTTCACCTAGCCACATTGCAGTTTTTCCGGTGCGAAACTGTGCATGTGAAAGCTGAACATCCAGAAGCCAGTTGGAGATGTCTTGTGGCTGCGGCCCATATTTATAGATAAGGAATTTCTGTTTCGGCTGTTCACGAAGAACCCTGTATTTGATTGAAAATTCATTATTCTGTATCTCAATCTTTTCTACGCCGTCTATGTTCAGTGTGGTATAATCATCTTTCATTTCCTGTTTTTCATCATACCAGAACACGATCCGGTGTTTTTCAAACATTTTGGTGAGTGCCTGTGTAATCTTAGAGTCCATCAGATCTGTTCCTTTTATTTATTCAATCCCGGTATTACCTTAAGTGCCTTGCCAAACAAAGCATAATTTCTCTTTACTCCGTCATCCAGATCAATCCGGATATTCTCGTTTGCAAGCGGGTAGAGAATATCTCTTTCATAATCATCAATTTCTGCAATCTGTTTGTTTAGTTTTTCGATTTCTTTGAGAGCAGCGGTTTTCTGGCCTGCTGAAGCGTCTTTTGAGATCGACTCCTCCATCTTGTTGTCACGAAAAACAGCCAGTTTTTTGCGAAATACCCTAAGGTATTCATTAAGAACACGGCTGACCGTATCAGGCCGGTATCGATGCATATAGATTAATGCATTGAAAGTACCCTTGGGAGAGCTGAACATCCAGTAGATAGGTCGTTTTTTGTAAGTCTTAATATGATCATTGTAAAAGGAGTTCAGAAAATAGTCTCTTATAGACACAGGCTTGCTCTTACCTGATGTTTTATAACCTAATGCAACTTCTATAAACCGAAGGTTTTCTTCATAATTTTCTTCGCCAAAGGTTACTTTTAGAAACAGTTTAAACCGCTCCACAATATCATCCTCAAACCATTCAGAATCCATTAGGGGAATCACATTATCTTCATCGGGGAGAAAGTGTATAGTGGACAGTGGGCAGTGGATAGTTATTTGAGACTGTTCATCAGTCCATTCAGCAGACGGTTGACTTCCTCCG
>DATGNN010000262.1:0-2730 GCA_035306725.1 Chitinispirillaceae bacterium
TTAAACTTATAAGCAATTGCCCAACGGGGCGACTTGGCAGTATAGCCTAACTCTTCCTGCAACTGTTTTGAATTAACCTTAATTACTACCCCGTCAGTCCCTACAGGAATTTTATGCCGTTCAATATCCCATTTTTTGATAAATGCCAATACTCCATCCAAATCACGACATAGCTGAATGGTATCTGAAACTTTAAAACCCCATGAGGATGCCTTTTTCATCAGTTGATAATGTCCATCCTCAGGAAGGTCATCCCCAATGACAGAAAAAAAGTAAGCATCAAGTTTGCGTGAAGCAACAATAGATGGATTTTGCATTTTTAAAGTACCGGCTGCTGCGTTTCGTGGATTGGCAAATAAAGCCTCCCCTGCTTCTTCCCGTTGTTTGTTTAATTCCTCAAATACAAGTAAGGGAAAAACAATCTCTCCACGAATTTCAAATTTCGACGGATAATCCTTACCTCGTAGCCTTAGGGGTATTGATCGGATAGTTTTTGCATTGGCTGTTACATCATCACCCCGTATTCCGTCACCTCTTGTAACTGCACGTACCAACATACCATCTTCATAAAGCAAACTAATTGATGATCCATCAAACTTTAATTCACAAACATATTCATAACCTGTACCAAATTGTTTTTGTATTCTCCTGTCAAATTCAATTAACTCTCCTTCAGAATATGCATTGGATAGCGAAAGCATAGGATAACGATGCTCAACTTGCTTAAATGATTTGCTAATGTCACTTCCCACGCGTTGTGTTGGTGAAAATGGATCAGCAAATTCGGGATACGCTGCTTCGAGCTTCTCGAGTTCCCGCATCATCATGTCAAAATCGTAATCACTAATTTCGGGCTGATGCAATACATAATACCTGTAATTGTGATCCTCCAGCTCCTGCCTCAAATCGGTTATCCTGCGAAACGCTGCTTCCCTGTCCATAAATCAAATTTATTATTACAGGATAAAAATACATAAGTTTTTGTTTTATCATTAAACAAAACCAAGCTCAATTGCTTTATGAAACTATAAAAGATGATTGAAATTATGATGATGAAGTGTTACTTTCCTCAGCATAGAGCGCATAATAAAAACCACTCTGCTGTTAACAATAAGGTAAGTACTAAAGCTGCATTAGCTAATAAATATATTAGCATTTTAGATTTTAAGATGAATTGTACCACAAATAAAAATAATTAAAGATGGCATTTACACTTCAACCCGGAGAAAAAGCTTTTGATTTTGATCTGCCTGCAACAGATGGCACCAATTATTCTCTCCACAGTTTTTCTAAATCAAAATACCTGGTTTTATTCTTCACCTGCAATCATTGTCCTTATGTAAAAGGAAGTGACGAGATAACACGACAAA
Organism: Chitinispirillaceae bacterium; assembly: GCA_035306725.1. Classification (GTDB taxonomy): domain Bacteria; phylum Fibrobacterota; class Chitinivibrionia; order Chitinivibrionales; family Chitinispirillaceae; genus JAAYEB01. The sequence continues at coordinate 1,371 of DATGNN010000262.1, forward strand.
CTGCAGAAAAATACAAAGACAAGGGGGTTGAATTTGTAGCAATAAACTCTAACAGTGATAAAACATACCCTGAGGATAGTTTTGAGCACATGAAGGGTCGGATGGAAGAATTTAAATTTCCGTGGAAATATCTGCGTGATGAATCTCAGGCTATTGCTCTTGCATATGGTGCATTAAAAACGCCTCATTTTTTTGTATTCGACGAGCTCCGCAAACTGGTATATACCGGCCGTGGCGTCGATAATCCCCGCGATATTACAAAAATGAGTGTAAACGATCTGGACCGTGTACTCGATGAACTGACTTCGGGCAACCCTGTTACTGTACCTGTAACTAACCCTATCGGCTGCAACATCAAATGGGAAGGCAAAGAATCACATTGGATGCCTCCTGAAGCTTGTGACCTGGTGTAATTACCGGAAACTTTTCCTGTGCTAAAACTACATTGATAATTTCAAACCAGTAAACAAAGTTACTGCGGTTATTTTTATTTGCAGAATTGAAACTTTCAATTGGTATGAAAATGTCAGTTTATCATAATTTTGGCAAAAAACTTTCACCTCTCATTAATAATCCCTTCCAACATCAGCATTTACATTTTATTCTTTTTAGTATGTTTGTTGACAAGTTTAGCATATCTAATTAAACATTTATTAAAATGAAAAAAAAAGCTGGTATATTATTTCTCTTTTTAGTATCAATGACCACAATGAATGCTCAAAAACCGGATGGTTTTTATGGAATGTGGACCATTCAAATAGAAGGTGGGTCAGTTGGTTGGTTAAATGTATTTGACAATAACGGCTTTCTCGATGCAGAATTACTTTGGAGAGGTGGAAGCGTTTTACCCGTTCAAAGTGTATTCCTGGTAGATGATGATAATTTGGTTGTGATGCGTGCAAACGAAGTTGCCCGGGCAGGCAAAGACGGACAGGAAAGGAAAACCATCATGCCTCATTTATTTGAAATTACCAGAAGTGGAGACCGCATTTCAGGCAAAGCAGTTCAACCTGCCCGTAACGGGAATAGTATTTCCAGCCAAAAGTTTCATGGTTGGAAACTACCAGACACACCTGCTTCCCCTGATCTTTCGAAAGTAAAGTATGGTAAACCAATTAAATTGTTTAATGGTAAAGACCTTACAGGATGGAGACTGCATAATCCAAACCAGACAAATGGTTTTAAAGTTGAAAAAGGTGTATTAGTAAATGATCCGGTTCGAAAAGAAGGTCAGAGGATTTCATATGGGAACATCCGCACCGAAGAGGAGTTTGAAGATTTCAACCTTACCCTGGATGTAAACGTACCTAAAGGCAGCAACAGCGGTGTTTATTTACGAGGAATGTACGAAATACAGGTA
>DATGNN010000263.1:0-8311 GCA_035306725.1 Chitinispirillaceae bacterium
CGGCTGGAAAAGAAATCGTAAAATTAGGCAATAATTCAGCCATAACATCAATGTTAGAAATCAAATCCTGAACGAAACCGCTGCTTTTAACCCATATTGTATCCAGATTCGTTGTGGAACTGCATGTTACGCTGAATTTTCCATTTTCAAATGGATGAAGATTGTAAACAGATTCTTTATAATTTTTTGGTTTATAAATGCCCCATCTGATTTCACCATATAATCTTTCTTTCCCGGCTTCAGCAACATTAAGTGCTGTTGTTTTTGATTTACTCAATCCTGTTTTTTGTGTAGTATTTGACGAAGTATAGTAAAAAACAGCGAATGTCAAATTAAGGATAAAGACAATAATTACAATAGCAACTATTGTAGATCCATGGTCATTTCTGAACATCACATTAAACCTTACTATATACCGTTTCTGATAAGAACTTCAGTATTTTCAGCTAATAATACTCTGTTATCTTCCATCCCGACATAACCACCAATTGTTACCATCAACACCCGGGCGTCAGAAACACGGTTTATTTGACTTCCCGAAATGTTTTTCGGAACCAGGTTTAACGTGTCGATACAATCCGATATTTTAATTTCAGTCCTGTTATGGCTTCTAATAAGCCCCGATCCACTGTTTTTTATGAAATAGGCGGTCCGGTCTACAGGATACACCCATGTATTTGTGGTATCGAATGGTCCGGCGGCAAGAAGATCCACAAAACAAACAGTATCCGGTCCATTAAAGCTTTTTCCAATCCGGTCTATTTCTCTGAAAACGGTATCTACACTTGAAATACAAACCCATCCATCGACATTAAAACCCTGACAATTTTCTATCAGTATCTTCCTGTCATATATATTTGCTTTTGATTTCATTTTGGTTTTAAGCTGGTTTTTGTTTACGAATGTTACCAGAATATCACTTGAGGTATCCGATAAGGATCCAATTACTCCATTACCTGGTATTCCAATTCCAGTCATGCGCATATCTTTTTCCAGGAATTCTTTAACGGTTAAAATATCTCTTTGAAGAATTGCCTTGTCGTTTTCTCTTGAAGCACTGAGACTGATATAGCGCTGCGATTTGTAGGCAGCCGACATAACCAGTGAACCTATAACCAAAGATATCATCAACTCAACTAACGTTAAGCCATTTACAGATTTTATACTTTTCATTTTTATGGCCTTGCGACAATGGTTGAAAGCATGATGGAATGTTTTTTGTCTGTAATCGGCCATGATACCTTTAAATCAATTTTTTTCTGAATACTGTCTTCGGTAACGGTCCAGCACCGTATGTATTTTCCCTTAATCTGATCCGAGCTGGTCATAATTGACTCATAATCAGAGCCCCGAAGCTTATCAAGAATCTGACAACCTGCAGAAGTAGCTTCAGACATCTCTTTAGAAGTAATATTTGAGTTAATCAGGGTTACAACACAGGCATTTAAACCAGTAACCAGCAACGCCAGTATTACCATTGCAACGATAACTTCCAGAATCGAGCTTCCATTCTCATTTTCTCTGAACATTAAACCACCCTCCTTGTAATTACATCGTAATTACATTATAAGTCTTCAGAGGACTGGAAAACGGAAGTATAATTTCCGGTTTTGAATACTCGTATTATGAAAACAGGAATGTCAGAATTTCACGATTATTTTCAAAATAGGATCTACTGCTTTTATCTGAAAAATTTTTTAATTCATTATGCTCATCCAAATCACCAAACATGTCAATTTTGTAATAATTAAAAGCATCTTTAAAAAGATGATACAAAGAAAGAACCTGTTTAGCTCCAAAACCGGAACCGGTTCTCCAGAGATTACGCAACTGGCGATCGGTTATACGCATATAATCTGCCCATTGGGTTACAGTATCGGGGTTTTTTTCGAATAAAACTTTTGTTGCCAGATTAAGAGTATCACCTGATGATTCATTGTAACGAAAATTCACAATATTCAGGAGAGCATTTCTGCTGACAATTTGATAGAATTTGCAGGTGTCAAACATTGTGCCTTTTTCAATTACAGTTTTTGCTCCAAGCTGAATGCAGGTTGCTCCCTTTTTGGGTGAATCCGAACCAGTGCGTACGATCACCGAGCAATGATTTGTATAATTACGTAAAATATAAAACTCATCATTATCGATATCACTGATTCCTAAATCCAGAATGCATACATGAAAACGTTTTCCTGAACGAAACAAGGAAACAGCCTCTTTGTTTGTTGTTACTGTATACAAAGAAAAAAGCTGAACAGGCTCCAGTATTTCAGTAATCAGTTCTGCCTGAAACGATTCATCTTCAATTATCATTATATTGATGGTATTATCAATATAATCATACGGTCTCAATATATTGGATTTCATTTCTTTTTTCTTTAAAGAGCGTTTTGTAATTTACTGAAATTACAATTTTACAAATTTGGGTTGAATGATTGACAGTATTCTGGTATTGTTAATAGCTTTCTATTTTCAAACCAGTTTTAACATAAACAGAGTTACATAAAAAGCTGTAATTTTTTATTAATCTATTCTGCTAAAATTCTTTTCTCAACATCCGGTATTGCGTTAATAAGTTCCAAACGGATATTATAACTCAAATCAGGCCATATAGCAGATAACTCATCAAAGACTTCTATATCACTTATTACCGGTGATGTTACTTTGTATTTTTCCGGTAATGAATCATATCTTATCAATAAATCTTTTAAATATATGGCATATTGGTTTTCATTGATCAGTTTATCATCACATGCATTTTTTAGTTTTGCTACGGGATTATCTATTCTGGAAACCTTCTCCGGTTCCTGACTTTGTTGAACTGTACTTTTATTATTAAAGGATATAGCAGTACCAATTGATACAATTGCCAATAACACTGCTGCCGCAATAAAATAGATAGATTTATCAGACAGTTTTTTCTTTATAATTATTTCTGAACTGCTATTTTCGGCTAATTTTTTAGCCATTGAAGCGATGATTTGTTCGCGACTCATATTTTTCGATGTATTACGTTTCATTATTAATTTTCTTTAAAAATATCTGCTTTTCCCCTACCAATTGTATCACACTGGAATGACTTATTCAATATTAACATTACATTAACATTACATGAATCATATCATTTAGCTTGCAAACCGTTTTCGTCGTGCACTGCCATAAGTAGAAGCATGTACCGGGAGCGGTATTGAACAAAAATGGTTTTATGACTCTGTGAAGACCATATAAGCCTGATTGGTTATCAAGCTCTTCCAGAATACGGTCATTGGCGCCAAAAAGCTTGTGAAAAAGGTATCATACTAACAGTCCTTTAAAAGAATTAATTCCGGTTACTTTTTACTCTTGCCATTACAGATAATTTCATGAAACAGACCAATTAAAAAATCTGAGTTTTATTATTAATTAAATGTTCGAGTTATGGGCTTGCTGACAGTTGGCATAAACGTTGCCGTTAAAAGGCATGTAGCATGATTCAGGAATTACAACCAACAAAGTGAAATAACATGAATGGAACCATACCGATTAAAATCGGAATATACGGTTCATATGGTGGACTTAATCTCGGTGATGAAGCAATACTGCAAAGTATAATACTTCAAATACGAAATACTATTTCATGCGAAATTACTGTTTTTACCCGATCTTGTGGAGATACTCTTTTTCGACACAAAGTAGACAGGGTTATACCTAACAGAAAAATGGCAAGAACGGAAATATTACCTGAAATTGAACGGCTTGACATTTTGATTATAGGAGGTGGTGGAATAATTTATGATGCTGATGCGAAAGTTTATCTTCGTGAAGCACTTTTAGCGATAGAGAAACAAATTCCTGTAATGATCTATTCTGTTGGTGCAGGTCCATTAAAAGAACCTCCCGTACAGGAATATGTAAGCTATGTTCTCAATCAGGTTGATGCGATAACTGTCAGAGATCGCCGTTCTCGACAGATTCTTGAAAACGCCGGTATAGATCGTGATATTACAGTAACAGCTGATCCTGCCTTATTGCTTTCATCTGAACCAATAAATAATAAAACACTTAAAAATGAAGGACTTTTGGGTAAAAGGAATCTTATAGGAATGTCTGTGCGTGAAGTCGGAGTTGCGGCACCAGACATTAGAGAATCCCATTATCACAGCCTTTTAGCTAATGCTGCGGATTACATGATCGAAAGATATAATGCAGATGTGATTTTTATACCTATGGAACCCAGGACTTTTGATCTGCAGCATTGCCATGCAGTCATTTCACGAATGCTGCACCCACAGAGGGCAACTGTTTTACAAGGCTCATATACCTCAGGACAGATGCTTTCAATAATCGGGAAACTTGAATTCGCAGTAGGAATGCGGCTTCATTTTTTAATCTTTGCAGCAATTCAAGGAGTACCATTTGTAGCACTTCCCTATTCGCCCAAGGTTGCAGGATTTCTTGATGACATGCAAATAGAGATGCCGCCTATTTCAGCTGTTAATGAGGGCCGGCTTATTGCATATATAGATAAATATTGGGATCAAAGAAAAATGATTCAAGCTCAAATCAAAAGACTACTTCCAGAGCTCCGGAGGCGTGCCATGCAAAACAATTCAGTTTTAATGAATATTATCAGAAGCAATAAAAAGTTCTCAAAGGGAGCAGCTTGAAAAATTTAAAAAAAACTTAGGACTATAAAATGCCACCATTAAAAGGACCTAAAAAGAATCATACTGTTGCAGTCCCCCCTTCAAAAGCACTGATTGCTGCAGAAACGGATGTACTTGTAGTTGGTGGTGGTCCTTCCGGATTAGGAGCATCACTTGGTGCTGCCCGGGCAGGTGCCAGGGTAATACTGACAGAACGATATGGATTTGTTGGAGGCGCTTCAACAGTTGCACTGGTTATGCCGTTAATGTCGGCTCATACTCAGGAACCTGTATTGCGAAAACCAGGGAAAGAATTCCTTTTCCCAACCGATCATGGTGATGGTAAAAGAGTTATTGCCGGTGTACTACTTGAACTGGTTAACAGGTTAATTGAAAATAGAGGAGCAACTCCTCCATCAATCGACACAGGCTACGTTGTTCCATTCGATCCGGAAATTTTAAAATATACCGCACTTTGTATGCTTGATGAGGCAGGTGTGGAGGTACTTTTCCATGCATATGCATTTAATTACCGAAATACCGATTCACCGGAGGTCTTTTTTCACACAAAGTCCGGTCCGGTTGTAATTAAAGCAAAATTCGTAGTAGACTGTACTGGTGATGGTGATATTGCAGCTTATGCTGGAGCGAAATATGAAATTGGCAGAGAATCGGACGGATTGACACAACCAATGACAAAATATTTCCGAATGGTTGGATTTAATCGGCCGGCTTTTTTAGAGTATATAAAAAAGCATCCTGAACAATGGTATGGAGTTTTTGGTTTATGGGATCTGGTAGAAAAAGCTACCAATGATGGAAAACTGAAGCTTCCAAGGGAAGATATACTGATGTTTTCTACTCCTCATGAGCATGAACTAAGTGTTAATAGTACACGGGTTTCAAATGCCTTGAGTACAAATACATTTGATCTTACGCGCGCCGAATATGAAAGCAGGTTCCAGGTTCATGAAGTTTCGGAGTTTCTCAAACTCTATGTACCTGGATTCGAAAATTCATATATGATTCAAAGTGGTGCCCAAATAGGAATACGGGAAGCCAGAAGAATAATCGGTGATTATGTATTGACAGGTCAGGATATAATTGAAGCCCGAAAGTTTTCAGATGTAATTGCCAGATGTGCATATTCACTGGATATTCATAATCCAAAAGGAAAAGGTACCCGAATCGAAAGACTTCCTCCTGGTGAATCTTATGACATTCCCTTACGATGCCTGTTACCTTTAAATCTTAAAAGAATCCTGATTGCCGGACGATGCATCTCCGGAACGCATGAAGCACATTCCTCTTATCGGATTATGCCTGCTGCCATGGCAACAGGACAGGCTGCAGGTGTTTGTGCTGCAATCGCTGCCCATGAATTTTCTGATATTCACTCCATAAAACCTCTTCTTGTTCAAAATGAACTTCTACGTCAGGAAGCAGATCTGGGAGATGTTTTTCAAAGATAAGCTTACCTTGCATATTAAGCCTGCAATAACCAATTTTATTTAACACAGACTCTTTCATGCCTCTGAAATCTGATTTTTTAAGGATATCTGATGAAAAAAACCATTTCAGAAATCTGTTTACCTTTTATTCTTTTGGCGAATATTACATTTGCAGGCAATACATCAAACCATTTTCCGGTTAACTGGACCGGTACAGACCACATAATAAAAGGTAATTACAATGATGCTTTGCAGCACGTTTTAAAAGACACATCCTGTGAAGATTCATTGGCTAATTTCTTTAAGCTTGCTTATATTCATAAAAATCTTAAAAATCACAGTAAAGCACTGTTTCTATACAGACTTGCAGCCGGGAAGAGTGAAGTTATAGCTCCTCTTGCTTATAAATACATAGGTGAAATCGAACAGGAACTTGGACGTACAGAAAACAGCTTGTCTGCTTATCGAGCTGTACTTCAATATCAGCTCCCCAATAGATATAAATACCTTATTTTTGAAAAAATTCGTTCAGTTCTCGAAACTGATACAACAAATATTATTAATTCACCATGGCTTGAAGAATACAGGAAATGGGCTGTTTCACAAGAAACAATCAGCTTTTCAATAGCAGACCAGATTGATACTCTTGCTCCTCAAAAAAAATGGAGCGCGATTGATTCATTACTGAATATTACCAAACTTAAAGGTGATGAAGGGTGTAGAATTGCAACTATTATTTACAATGCGAATCCTCAAATATCTGATTTGAAAAGCTCCAGCTTCTTCTCGCTTGCATTAGCATCGTTTTCATGCAAACGATGGAAATCAACCAGTCAATTTCTGACTCTTTCGAAAAAAGGTAAGGATTTTATTAAAACTGTATCACAGCGTAGTTTTCATTACCTTGAAACACAGCTCAGTTATCAGGAGAAAAAATATCAGAAAGTTGTTTCTCTTGGTAAAGATTACATTAAAAAACATGGGAATGATCCTGATTTAATCATGTCAATAGCCCGTTCTTATCGTAATATCGGAAAACCTAAGGAATCAAATTACTGGTATGACCTTTATACTAAGCTGTATCCCAGCCATTCACGATCACAGGAGATAGTCTGGCTAAAAGCCTGGCAGATGGAAGACAAAAATCTTTGGAGGCAAGCTGCAACTCACTATCGCGAAATTATAACCAAATATCCCAAAGGCAAACGTGTAGACGAATCGTATCTCAGACATGCCCTTTGTTATTATCGCATTGGCCAACACGACTCTGCACTTACCTTTCTGGAACGTTTTACAAAAAACAATCCCAACTCTTCATTTTTCCTGGCAGGGTGTTATTGGAAAGCCAAAAGCCTCCTTGCACTGAAGAAACAGGGTGATGCCAGGGGAACATTCAGAAAAATTGTTTTAACCGAACCTCATGATTATTATGCCCATCGTTCATCACAGGAACTTGCAATTCTTGGAGATACTGTAGTTGGAATCAATTCCGATACTGCATTTGATCTAAACAACACCCTCTTATGGCTCGATTCAATTTCACCTTCAAATTTAAAAAAAACACTGACACGTATAGATTCAATTAATTATTTAAGAGGCCTTCATTTTTCTTCGATCGGGGCTGTAGAAAGTGCAGATTTCTTTCTGGAACCGCTGGAATTATCATATCCAGGCAATTTAGTGTTACAGTTTAAGCTTGCTTTGGCATTTACGGTTTCAGATGCTCCTGCCCAGGCATACAGAATTGCCAGACGGCTGGCATGGAGAATACCACAAGACAAACGAAGCAATTTACCTGGTACGGTTTATTCACTGCTATACCCTTCTTTTTATTCCGGTAATATTCTTAAAGAGGCCAGGTCCCGCAATGTTGATCCTTTGCTGGTCAGTGCTGTTATCAGACAAGAATCCATCTTTAATTCCACAATAGTATCACCAGCTGGAGCCATAGGTTTAATGCAGATCATGCCCTACACTGGTGAATATATAGCAAAGAAACTTGGTGAAAAGTATGTAAAAGATTCATTATCATGCCCTGTTCCAAATATTCGCTTTGGAATCTACTACTTAAAGGAGCTGCTTGATCGTTTTGATAATAATAAAGTTATGACTTTAGCCAGCTATAATGCCGGACCTCATAATGCAGAAAAATGGTATAAAAGAAACAAAGATCGTGAATTTGATCTGTTTGTTGAAGATATCGGATTCACAGAAACCCGTAATTATGTGAAAAAG
>DATGNN010000264.1:0-11158 GCA_035306725.1 Chitinispirillaceae bacterium
ACCGCTCCAAGTGCTGCGATCTCATCTTCTGCCTGATAGGAAAACCCGTTAACCTGAGGGAGATGCTCTGCCATGCATTCACCTATTGAAGTCGCAGGTGTTATCGGGTAGGATGAAAAGAATGTACAACCTGCTATGATAGCTCCTGCGCTTATTGCCTGGTTGCCATCAAAAATAACCTGATTTCGGTTAAGTGTAGTTTTTTGTAAAATTTTATAAGATGAGATCTGGTTAAAATTCTTTTTTGCCCAGGAAAAACCTTTTTTTACTGCTGTACTGTTCAAGTCATGAATTTTTGATCCTTTGTGACCAAACCGTTTTAAAATTGTATCGAGCATTAAGGTTAGTGGTATATCCAGCAAAAAGGAGATAATACCTAAAGTTATTGTCGAGCGGATTTTTGTACTGGATGCAATTTCTTTACCAATCTTTGATACAGGAGCAGAATAAACAATTGCTCCCATTTTCTGCAAAAAATCTATTTTTCGCTTATTTTCTATGTTTTTAAGAATATTAGATTCAATTATAACCAGATTTCCGTTTTTTATATTTTTTGAGTCTATTTTGAAAGAGGAATCACTGAGAGAAAAAAGAATATCAAAATCGGATAATGCTGAAATGATTGGATTTTCGGAGATCGTAACCAGAGATTGAGAATAACCACCTCTGATATTTGGAGGAAAGCTTTTGTAGGCAACAGAGTGGTATCCCATTATAGCAGCGACTTTCATCAGCACCTCTCCGGTGCTTACAATTCCTTCACCTGCTTCTCCGGAAATTTTAATTTTCAGATCAATTGTCATTTTTTGGGGCATAAAATTTATGATAGTATTTGTTTAATTAGACCATAGAAAATTTCAGAATATTTAATATTAAAAATGTATAATGTGTACACTTTTTACAACGAAAGCATAGTATTTACGATTATGCGAATATTTAATTTGATACAGATAGTGTCCGGTTACTTTTACATTTCAAAAAAATTCTGTAACAGGAGTATTAATCAGGCAGGTTATTAATCTTGGTTACCACAAGAATTCCTGTTGTTCTAACAATGCTTGGGATTTTATTTACATTTTTCTGATTACTGCTGAATCCAATATCGAAAAAAAATCGACATAAAATAAAATTTCGGAACGGACTATTTTTTTTACGGTTTGGCTAAAGAGTAAAAAAATAGTCCGTTCCGAATTTGAAAAATTTGGTAATCAGATGCGGCATTGTGTTTGTAGTATAAAAAATGGCTGTGTTATTTTAATTCGAAAACGATATAAAAAAACAGATAAGATGCGAATACATAATATTGCAATTGCTAATATATTCAATGATATGGCAGATATTATACAAATACAGGGAGGGAATCCTTTCAGAATCCGTGCGTATCGAAATGCAGCACGTACAATTTATAGTCTTTCCCAAAATGTATCTGACCTTGTGGAAAAAGAAGAAGATTTATCTAACCTTCCGGGTATTGGTAAAGACCTGGCTTTGAAAATTGAAGAGATTGTAAGGACCGGACATCTTTCTGCTCTTGATAAGCTGGAAAAACTGACCCCGCCTCAACTCATTGAGGTTATGAAAATTTCGGGTCTTGGTGGAAAAAGGATTGCAATTCTACACAATAAACTCGGTGTAACCTCTATTGATGATCTGGAAAAAGCCGCACGTGAACACAAAATATGTACTTTACCGGGTTTTGGTGAAAGGATTGAAAAGAGTATTCTTGATGAAATTGAAAAATCGCGGGAGGCCGACAATACTGTACTGTATTATGAAGCCAGGGAGGAATCCGGTCTTTTGCTTGATTATTTAAAAAAATGTCCTTTAGTAGAAAATGTCACTATTGCAGGGAGCTTTCGAAGGCGTAAAGAAATCGTTCGTGATATAGATGTTTTGGTTACCGGATCACAAAATTCATCTATAGCAGAGTACTTTCTTCACTATCCGGACATTTCATCTGTGATATCGAAAGGTGAAACGCGAATTACTGTTATGCTTCACGATCAACTTCAGACTGATATCAGAATAGTTCCACAAGGATGTTATGGTTCTGCACTTCACTATTTTACAGGTTCAAAGTCACACAATATTGCAGTTCGTAAAAGAGGCATGAAAAGAGATTTGAAGATAAATGAATATGGAGTTTTTAAAGGAGAAAAAAGAATTGGTGGTGAGAAGGAGGAGAATGTCTTTAGTGCGGTAGGTTTAACTTATATTGAGCCGGAACTTCGTGAGGATCAGGGGGAAATTGAAGCTGCTCAGAGGGGAACTTTACCAGACCTGATCAAGGTGGAACATATTCGCGGTGATCTTCATACACATACAAACCGTACAGATGGACACGCTTCATTGGAACAGATGGTTATTGCAGCAGCAATAAAAGGATATGAATATATTGCGGTTACAGACCATTCCCGGCGTTTGGCAATGGCACATGGCCTTTGGGAGTCAGACCTCGAGCAACAGATTGAAATGATAAACAGGGTAAATGAAACATTGAAAGGAATCACTGTTTTAAAGGGAATAGAGGTGGATATACTTGAAAACGGTACGCTGGATCTTCCGGTAAGTGTATTAAAAAAACTGGATCTTACAATTTGTGCCATACATTCAAAAATGAATCTTTCAAAAGAACAACAAACAAAGCGTATTCTGAAAGCTATGGATAATCCGACGTTCAAGATACTGGCTCATCCAACAGGACGTTTACTTAAAAAACGTACCCCCTATGAAGTTGATATTGAAAAGGTGTTAAAAGGTGCTAAAGAACGAGGCTGTGGAGTCGAAATAAACAGTTCACCGGATAGGCTTGACCTGAATGATATAAATTGCAAAATGGCAAAAGAGATAGGAGTAAAACTGGTAATCAATACTGATGCACACAGTACGAATGACCTTAATAATATGCAGTATGGTATTTTTCAGGCTCGGCGAGGTTGGGTAGAGCCAAATGATGTGATTAATACCCGAACACTGGAAGAATTAAAAAGAGTACTCAAGAGGAGTTAAAGTTTACTGTCCGGGCGAAGATTGCAAATCGTATTTGTTTTATAAATTGATTATTTTCGGGTTAAGGTAGAAATTAAGCGTCAGTATTGAATTGCTGACGCTTAATTTTCAAGACAGGTTGTATTTTATGCAGCGTTTCTGCCTTTTTCATCCTCTCTATTGACTTCAACATCTTCTTTACGTACTTCACCTTTGAATTTTTGTTCTTCAGTGTGTATAACTTTCTTTATATGTACTTCTTCTTTGGTGACAGGCCTTTTGATGATTTCAACCTCTTCTTCAGAAACAGGAATTCTGATATCTTCTTCTTTGAATAACTGTTCACCTGATTTCAGTGGATGTTCTTCAGAAACCGGAGTTCTTTCAACAATGATTTCTTCTTTAGTTACAGGAACAGTAAACTGTTTCATTTCAGTATGGACCACTTTTCTAACATGAATTTCACCTTTTGGCCGGGTGATTTTTTGCGCCTCAAGCTCCTCTTCGTAAACCGGTATGGTTGTCTCACCCTTATTAAAACGGTCATATTCATGCCATCCCTCATATTTTTCATCTTTCCAGTTTTCCAGTTCCTTACGGCCTCTGCTCAGTGTAATTGATCCATCATGTACTTCAACAATATCATCGTAACGAAATGTGAAATCTTTTGGAAAAAATACACCTTTTTCGACAGTAAGATAATCATCTTTTAATTCAACAATCCTGCCGAGCTTGTCACCTTCTCTGTTGTAAGCATTAAGACCTTCTCTGAGATCTGGATACTTTTGTTGTGATTCATTTCTATGTAGCATATAGCCCTCCTTTCACTTCGCTATAGTATCCATTAATCATTACGAATCTTGCAGGGGGTTTAGTTATTGCCAAAATGGTAATAAGTTCGGATGTTTAAACTATTGTGTTGCAAAATTGAAGATTAAAGTGTATAATTATAAAATTTTAAAATATTTGAATTAACTTTTGAAAAAATAATTAATTAAAAATTAAATTATATTTGTAAATTTTTGAAAAGAGAACTGAAATTAGTATTATGGAAAGGGATATGGTTGTTTATGGTATAAAATTTGCTGAAAATAGCAACAAATTAATTTCTTTGTAAGTTATTTCAAACTATATTGTACACGTTTATGAAAGGTTTCATGTTTTCGAAACTGAAATTCAAGGAGATGAATATGCCTAAACCACGAGTAACATCAATAATTCTTGCAGGGGGTCAGGGTACACGACTGCATCCGCTTACACAGACACGTTCAAAACCGGCAGTACCAATTGGAGGAAAGTTTCGATTAATCGATATTCCAATAAGCAACTGTTTACATCATGGTATTCGTACAATATGGGTGTTAACTCAATTTGCTTCAGAATCCCTCCATAGGCATATTTTCCAGACTTATCGTCTGGATGCATTTTCGGGCGGCTTCGTTTCTGTCCTTGCTGCTTCACAGACTACTGATAACAAAGGATGGTATCAGGGGACAGCAGATGCTGTCAGGAAAAACATGACAAATTTTAGTCAGGCTGGTGATGCTGTGCTTTTGCTTTCTGGAGATCATTTATACAGGATGGATTTTCAGAAATTTATAGACTTTCATAATAAAAATAATGCTGATATTTCTCTCAGTGTAGTACCGGTCGAAAGATCCAAGGTCGGTGAATTGGGTATTATGAAAATGGATCTGGATTTCCGGGTAGTTGATTTTGTTGAGAAACCAAAAGATGATATTATAGTAAAAGAGTTTGAAATACCTGAGGAATTGCGGTTAAAAGAGCAATTTGCCGGTGCCGGTAGTTCCAAAAGCCATGTCGGTTCAATGGGTATTTATATTTTTAATAAGAAAGTTTTATTTGATCTGCTTGAAAAATATGATTATGATGATTTCGGGAAACAGATTATCCCTGCTGCTATTAACGATTATCGTGTATTTGCTTACCCGTTTACAGGATACTGGGAGGATATCGGGACAATCAGGGCATTCTTTAATGCTCATATTGATCTGACGAAACCACAACCACCATTTAATTTTTATGATCAGGAAAAACCTATCTTTACAAGGGCTCGTTTTCTTCCTGCTGCTAAAATTTCAGGTTCTGTTATTAATTCATCAATAATATGTGAAGGTTCAATAATTGAAGATGCTTCAATTGCAGATAGTGTTGTTGGACTTCGCTCTGTTATCAGAAGCGGGACAAGACTTTCAAATGTAATCTTTATGGGTGCTGATTTCTACGATGAAAGCTCTAATTCTGGTTTTGAACTGGGAATCGGACGAAACTGTGTTGTCCAGAACGCAATAATTGATAAAGACGTAAGAATCGGGGATAATGTACAACTCATTAACAAGGATAATATAAGAGACGGGGAACGTAATGGTGTGATCATTAGAGATGGTATAATCTGTGTTCCAAAATCTACAAGAATACCAACAGGATTTGTTTGGTAATTAAAATTTTGAAAACACATATCCGTAAGATGAGTCAAGGATGTGTGTTTTCAAAATTTTTTAATGAAGACAATTTTTGACAATGAAGCCTGCGGGAGTAGAACCTGGTGCAGAAAAATATTTCTATGGCTCTGAAAACCTTGTCTGCCTGACCGGTTATTGTACTAACATGTATTAACCCTGTTATAAAAATTGTCTGTGTCGTAACTGTAATCGTTATTTTGACCACAATGGATTTTAGTTTATAGTATACCTGCCTTAAGTATTCTCTGAGCCAGCCTTTACAATATTGAACTTTTTCTAATGGACCGTATAGAGATTTAATAGTCTACAATTAAAAATTACTGATTTTTACGAAAATAATTGTATATCTCAGGTGTTATTATCTTCCTTTTTTTTAACTTCAGGTGTTTTAAGTGATACCTCCATAATAAAATCTCCCAGCGGGCAGATAAAGGGAACAACTATTGTAGGTACGCCTCGCTGTGATGCAATTTTATGGTCTGTTCCCATGATCACCTTAGGTAATGAGATAGAAAGGTTAAACTGTGTGAGATGCTGTTTTGCATTACCTGCAATTATATTGGCTAATTCTCCAATTGCGTCTGAAAGATCAGGACCTACAATTTTGATCTCAATGCCAGTTAATTTTGATACAACTTTTAAGGCTATCAGTTTTGGAAAACTAAGGCAAATAGAACCTTGTGCTTCACCTGAAAGGCCAATAAACCCGGAAACATCGTAGCTATGTTTATCATTGTTTTTTAAGACCACTTTTCCAGGTTTCACTTCGCAATTGAGCATTTTTTGAAATGTCTCGATTGTGGAAATGATAAATGGGTTAATGTAAGAAACATCCATGGTACATTCCTTTTACAATCCAGATATTAAAGAATTTGAATTTTATCATTCTAAATTATGGTTATCAAGTACTTTTCATTAAATGTAGGCCAAACTGATTTTTTCAGTTGAATTTCGAGTTAATTTATCAGGGTTAAAGAAGGACTGAAACTATCAGATAATGTTTTCTTATACCAGAGGCAGTTTAAAACTGACCAAAGTGCCTTTGCCTATACCTTTTGATTCGGCTTTGATCCAGCCATTATGATGAAAAATTATTCTTTTAACGATGGCCAGACCTGCACCAGTGCCTTCGGTATTAATCTGGAGTTTATCAAAAAGACCAAAAATCCGTTCCTGATATCTGGGATCAATTCCAATTCCGTTATCCTGTACATAGAATATTTTCTCGTTATCAGATGAATATATGCCTATTTTAATATATGGCTCTGGTTGATCACCCATGAATTTCAGGGAGTTTCCAATCAGATTATGAAACAGTTCAAAAAGCTCTTCCCTGTAACCCATAACATTCGGTAGTTGAGAAGAAATTTCAACAGATACATTCTGCTTTTTTATCTGTTTGCTGTAAGACTTGACAGCTGAAGTTATGACAGAATGTATGTTAACTGGTTCAGGTTTTTGGGTTATCCTGCCAATTCGTGTTAAATCGATAAGGGCATTTAAAAGGCGCTGCATGGTTTCGGTTGCTTTTATAATACGGAGTATATCCTGATGGAGTTGAGTGATATCACCTTTTGTAGCTTCTTCTTCCAGGTATCCCAAAAACCCTTTGATTGTGATTAAAGGGGTTTTAAGTTCGTGTGATATGGTATATGTAAAACGTTCAAGATCATCATTCTTGATTTCCAGTTCTTTTATCAGCTTGTCTCTTTCCAGTATGGCATTTTTTTCAGTTGTAGTATCATTAATAATCCCCTCAAGAGCAATCGGAGTTTCTTTTCTACTGAAAATCACTACATTTCTTTGATGCAGCCATCGGTGGCTACCATTTTTGTGTATTATTCGGTATTCAAATTTATTTGAGATTATACCCTTAAAAAGTTCTTCCCACTTTTTTTGAAAATTTTCTCTCTGGTATGGATCAACAATCCTTGTCAGTAACAGAGAATCCTGATAAAAGCTGATAGGTGAATATCCGGTTAGTATTTCTGCAGCAGGGTTAACGTATTCATAACTGCCTTCAGGTAAAGACATACGGAAGATCATATCTGGTGAATTTTCTGCCAGGCGTCGGTATCTTTGTTCAGATTTTTCCAGCCGCATACGGATAAAGCGGGATCGGTATAAAAGCTGTATGATTAAACCAATAAAAATGGTCACAACTGCAGAGGCTATCATGTTGATAAAGAAACGTTGATTATTTTGATCGAGAAGCTGTTTTAAAAGTCCTTCTTCGTGTGGAGATACACTTACTTTCCAGACCCGTCCCCATGATTTAAGAGAACCAGAAGCATTCTCTTGGGAAAAACGGTTTGAAGATGTGTCAGATGAACTCCGTGAGCTAAAAATCATAGTGCCATTTACATAAAGAAATATGTTATTTTTTTGTTTAACCTTGCTGGAGATTACCATTGGCAATAAACGATTCAGAATAAGGGTGCCGGCAACTGCACCGGAAAATACAGAAGAATCATTTTGTTTTTCGAAAACCGGTTTCAGGAGAGCGATGAGTGAATCACCCTGAGGTGAAAGAAACACATGCGAAGTTATGGATGAATCACGATAGATTTTTAAAGAATCGAGATATGGTTTGAGATCAAGATCTGTAAGAGGTACTGCGTTATCGTTAGTTTGTAAAGAAGACCTTAATACAATGTTTCCACTTGAGTCAATATAGGTGATGGCATAAAAGGTCTTTTCGCGTGATATGATTCCTGCTGCATCCCTTAAAAACTGTTCAATTCGGCTTCTGGGAGGGATGTCTTCCCAAAGTGAAGCCAGATGAGACAGGTCTTTATTTCGTTCATTAAGGAAATCTGATAATTGCAGTAAAATAATTTCTGCAGTGTTTTCACTTTCATTACGGATATATTGAAAAGATAAATTTCTGGTTTCCCGCCACATCCAGTAAATTCCACTAAAAAGAAACAGGAAAACTATTGGAGGAATTATCCAGAGCAGGGTTGCCAAACCCGTTGCGGGCCGGTGATTCATCATTAAATACCTTACATAATAGCTGTTATATAATATTCATTCTCATGGATCTGTTCAGAGAGGATTGATATTCCATTTAAGCCAGTAGTTTGCCAGGTCAATCATTTCCTGTCTGAAGTCATTAAAATCCAGTGGTTTAACCAAATAGCTATTTGCATTGAAATAGTATGACCGGATTATATCCGGTTCTGCCATGGAACTTGTTAGAATTACGACCGGTATTGATTTGAGATCTTCATCTTCCTTAACTTCTTTAAGTACATCCAGACCGTCAATTCTGGGTAACCGAAGATCAAGCAAAATAAGCCTTGGTCGTGGACTAATTATTGGGTCAGAATAACTTCCACGTCTGAACAGGTAATCTATAGCTGCTTCCCCATTTATCACATGGATTATTTTAACAGGCTTCTTATATTGAGAAAGTCCTCTTCTGGCTAATAAAGCATGGCTTTCATTATCCTCAACAAGGAGAATTACCGATTCCTCAGTACCCACAAATATTCTCTCCCTTTGATCTGTTAACCACTATATCATTCAGCTATTCATGCAAAAAACACACCTGATCAGTTGTCTGTGTCTGATAACCTATTCCTGATAACCTGCTTTTTTGATGCGAAGAGAATCGGTTGCCCCCTGAACGGGAATTGTGCCGCTTAATATTGCTATCATTTCACCTTTTTTAACGAAACCCTCATCTTCCAGAATTTTTTCTGCTTTTGAATGAAGTATACTGATATTGTTTTCAAAAGGGAGCAGAAAGGCGGCTGTATTCCAGGCAAGTGACAGCATTTTTATAATCTGAATATCAGGTGAAAAGGCAAAAAGTGAAGCCTTGCTTCGTAGTTTGGCCAGATAAAAGGCTGTTTCACCCGAAATTGTAAGAACACATATTGGTATATTACCCAAATCGCGGCTGGCCAGAACGGCTGCCTCACAGATTGAAAAGGGTGGATAGTTTTTAATCGACAGGTTTACAATATCTCTGAAAAGGTAGTGACTTGATTCTGTAACGGATGCAATCTTTTTCATCATGTCTACAGCCTGAGCAGGAAATGAACCAACAGCAGTCTCTCCCGAGAGCATTATGGCATCAGTTCCATCAATTATGGCATTTGCAATATCTGAAGATTCTGCTCTGGTCGGTAATGGATTATGGATCATTGATTCAAGCATCTGGGTTGCAACTATAACAAGTTTGGCGTTTTGATTTGCTTTTTCAACAAGATCCTTTTGAAGTATTGGCACCTGCCAGGGTGAAGTTTCTACTCCAAGATCTCCCCTGGCTATCATAATCCCATCGCATCCTTCAAGAATTTCATCAATTGCCCGGGCAGCTTCAGGTTTTTCAATTTTGGCAATTACCTTAATATTTTTCCTCTTTTCACGAATAATATTTTTCAGTATTTCAAGGTCCTTTCCTGTTCTTACAAAAGACATTGCAATAAACTGTATGTCTTTTTCCAGAATAAAAGAGAGGTCATCGTAATCTTTTTCTGTAAGTGGTGCAATTCCAAGATAAACATCTGGGATATTTACACCCTTGTGTGATGAATAGGTTCCGCCTGAAAGAACCGTACAGTGAATATCTCCTGAAGAATCTATACTGTCTACTTCAAGACGAATCGCGCCATCATTAATCATAATCAACTGGCCGCTTTTAATCCGCAAGGCCAGGTTGGGATAATCTATTGAGATAATAGTGTCTGTTGATAATATATCGCGGTTTGTAACAGTAACGGTTGAACCTGTATGTACAGGAACAGCAAAGTCTTCAACTGTTCTTCGAACCCTGAGTTTTGGTCCCTGAAGATCAGCAAGTATACCAGCTGTTCTGTTAGTAATTTTACATTGTTTCTTTATCGTTTCTATCGCCTCGTTATGAAATTCATGACTCCCGTGAGAAAAATTAAGCCTGAATACATCAACTCCCTGAAGAAGTAAAGTTTCGATAACGGCAGGGCTGTTGCTGGCTGGTCCGATAGTAGCAATTATTTTTGTTTTTTTCTGAAGTGAATTCATCATTTCCCCTTTTAATCAAATTACGTACTGTTTTATTGAAGTTAAGCTTGACGGGTTTCAGGTTATTTATAAGGAGAAATGGTACAAATGGTTTTTCCAGGTAGAAACGTTTTCAATCAGTTCGATTCTTGTCCCGTTAATTTGAGTATAGAAGCTCGCTGGTTGATTTTACTGGCAGGTAACAGTCAAATGAGTTTCTGTTACCTGTCATTTCGGAACATGGGATGTAATTCCTTAAAATTATAGGGGACCACAAGTGTTGCACTGGTCTTGAAAAAATTTAGAATTTTTAAGCATTCATAATATTGCATACAAAACAAAGCATTTTTATCCTGTTTTTGATTTTAATTATTTCGCTGTATTGTTTGATAAAACTATTTCTTTGTATGTTATACATTCTTTATCCAATCCCTGAATGACAGCATCTGTACCAGCTGATTTATCACCTGTATAAAATTCAATAAAGGACGAAACGTCTTTGATATTTCGACCAGCAAAGAGATCCAGAAACTCTCTTTTCTTGAAACTCTGATCCCGTTCTCTTGATCTTTGTATATAGATCCCCTTGATCACTAAATTTGTATCCAGACCAAATACAAACTCAATTGCGCCATATTCTCCTTTTTGAGAAGCAGCAATAATAGTACCGATTTGTTTACCATTTTTTCCGGTCA
>DATGNN010000265.1:0-4143 GCA_035306725.1 Chitinispirillaceae bacterium
AAAGTGGCTGGTTTTGAAGTGCCCATAAGTGGCCTATTTTGAAGTGCCCACCGACAATCTGATCCGATTCAGGAAAAATTGCATATATATTCGCTTCATATTCCTGCGATCCTGTTGTTCCATAATTTGTACTTATCTCCAATTTGTTTTCACTGGCCTTTTTTGTAATAACATTCACTATTCCTGCTATTGCACCAGAACCGTAAACCAAACCTGCCGGACCTCTTAAAACTTCTATCCGTTCAATATCTCTCATAAGCCCTAACACAGTTTCACCCTGAAAACCATCCCTGGCCTGAGTATTCATCTTATGCCCGTTTATCAGATAAATAATTTTCGTATTCCGATCATTTGTAACTCCTCTGAGCCCCCATAATGTTCCATTCCATTTATTAAACATATACTGAAAGCCTGGAACATAGATCTCCAACAATTCTGACATATTCCTGGCACCTGAAAGTTTAATCATCTCTCTGGTGATTATTGTCATACTGACAGGTGATTTTTCATGGTTTAGATCCAGAAATGATCCCGATGTTATCTTTAATGTAAGTAAATAATCAAGATACTCAATATCTTCTTCAGGTACAGAACTTTGCATTCCGTTTCCATCTGCCGAATACAAGTTATTAAAAAACGATAACACAAGAACCAGACATAGCAGTATTGTCCGAACGTTTCTCAAAGATAAAGCCTTGTTCATTATTGTGTCCTTAGATGACATTGCCTAATATCCCATTTATGATTCAATAAAGGAATAAAACAGGGAAAAAATCTGAAAGAGTTTTAAGTAAAATCAGATCAAATTGTATATGCTTTGCGCATGGATTTCAACACAGAAGTAATATGATGAGCCAATTTTGAATGAAATTGTAATTACTTCTAAACTCCAGGTGATCCCTGAACAGTAATTACCCCCTGCTGCGGAAGGAAAAACAATCATATTTCAATGTAATATGAAACTAAAAATGATTAAGAATGAAACCAAGTAAGAGGATTAGCATTTGAGGATTAATTAGATTCCATATGTCCGAAACAAGCTTCTACGAGACAAAGAACACAACCTTTGTTCTACATATTTCTTTGAATCGTACTTAGCTTTTGGAAAAACCTGTAACAGACAATTTTTAGACCTTAAAAGTTTAACAATACTTAATGGAGCAAATGCTTATTTTTTTGCTCCATAACTAAAACTTAACACTGTTTAATAATTCAATTTTTGGCCAGATACAAATATTAATCAGAACTCACAAGCTTCAATGATTCAAGCTCCTTACTCCACTTTCCCTTTGAATATCTCTCCATATAAATGTCTTTGTATTTTGAAGAGGTCTTTTTATCACCTTCAGAAAAACTGAGCTGAATTATCCAATAAAATGCATCTTCTTCATATCTTCCATACGGGTATGATGACACGTAATTCTGATATAATTTCAACGCTTCTTTGAGATTTTTATGTCGTTCTCTGACTGTACTTGCTAATAAATAACTGAAGTATTCACATTTCGAACTTTTTTGGTATTTCCTGATAAAAGTTCTCATAGAGTTTACTGCGTCACTGTATCTATTTAACATTAATTGCAGATGGATAGTTTCTGATGCCATATCGTCACCGATATTGCCCACAGGAAACAGATTAATATAATCTTGTGTTAATTTCAGTTTTTTTCCCACAGAGGCATTTAGATATTTTTTATGCAATAAATAGTATTGCATCCATGTATCTTCTCTTTGATTTTCTCTGAAACTGTAATTATAAATAATTATTTTCATAATCTCAGCTGCTTCATTATATCTGAAAATATCACATTTACGTTTTGCTTCATCTTTCAGTAAACGATATACGCTGTTAATAATTTCAGGATTTTCTATTTTTCTGACAATTTCCTTCAAGTATTCATAATTGGTTGCTGCCAATAAATCTGATATGGTTTTTTCAATTTTAACATTTTCGAGGTTACACCCGGAATAATTATTACACTTTTTACTTACAGACTTTTCTTTAAGAACTTTTGCTTTCTTCTTGCTATTGTTGTCAATATAGTTACCCTGATTCCAGATTAATCGATTGTTTATTTTGTTGTTTAAAAACACATTATCGATTTGATATTCCTCAGTTCCTGGCTGAAAGTTCAAAATATCCTTGCTGTTTTCACTATGCCACATATGGTTTTTTTTAACGATGATTTCATTCCCTGATTTATCCTCCACCTTAACTATCCCATCGTATACCTTAAGGACGGCTCCGTTATGAGAGTCAACATATACAGAAAACCTGGTACCAATATGTGTAAAATTACCATAAGATGTTATAACTGATACAGTGTCTTTTTTTCCGGAGGCGATATCAACAGATAGTAATCCATTATTCAGAATAATTGAGGTTTTTTCGGAGTCTGAATTACTAATATTTATTGATGTATTTTCATATAAAATTGTCCTTGTACGAGAACCAATTGCTAACAACAATTGTGATTCTTTGCCTGTAGAGATTTCTTCCTGAGTATCTCTGTTCTTTTTAGATATTAAGCTGCTATCCCCTGCAACCGATAGTATCACAAATTTTTCAGATTTATTACATTTATCAATATGACCGGCATAAATATTTTCTTTATCATTTTTATCAGCTTTTCCAATTAAAGTTGAGATCCACAAAATGGAAATCAGACATAATATTATTGATGCAGCCATAGCATAAAAGCGGTTTGGCCTGAACTGAATTTTATAAATTCTTAAATCTTTTTTTTTCACCGTTTTGGCATATCCAAGTATCTCATCGGCCGCTTCAACAACCATTTGCTGGTTGATTTCCAAACGGGTAAATCCCTTTTGAAGTATTTTTTTTATCTCGGGTTTATTATTCACGACACTTTTCCAATGCAATTTGAGTTACCAGTTTATGCAATTTCTTTTCAGCTCGTTTGATTTTTCTTCTTACCGTATATTCTGGAATCCCCTCAATCTTTGCGATTTCTCGGGTTTTTAATTCAGCAATATATGTAAGTATAAGAATCATGCGATCATCCTTGCATATTTTTTTAAGTGCTTCATTTACCAATCTGATAGATTCATCTGTTTCATTATCCAGATTTGACTCTAACCAGTTATTACACTTTTCTTCATGCCAGAAATCAACTTTTCCTCTCTCAATCGACCTGATTTCGCTGTTTCTTTTTCTGTAGATCGAACGACAATTATTGGATGTTACACGACACAACCAATGAACAAAAGGCTGCTTTCCGGGTTTGATATTTCCAATTTCGTGGAATACCTTTAAAAAAACCTCCTGCGCATTATCACGAGCTATCTGCATATCTAAAAAAAAACGATAACTCATATTTACAACCAATTCATAATGACGTCTGACTAATTCTGTAAAACATTCATTATTACCATTACAGAAACCCCGTACAAGATCCCAGTCATCATACTCATTTAAACTTTTTCGAGGCTTTTTATCCAAAACAGTCTGCATATAATCAAATTTTGTTTAATTCAAAACTATAACGATTCCGAATATTTAAATAAACAGATTTTGTCAGCTATTTATTGATACTACAAAAAAACAACTATTTGGGATCATAAACACATCTGCAACCAAGATCATGTTTTCGGGAATTCGGATCAGCTCTATTTCTGTAAGTTACAGTCAACTCTTCTGGATAGTTTTTAAAACTTCCACCTCTGTAACTTTTCCACACCCCGAATTCTGGTCCTTCAGGATCAGTTGATTTAACAGTTGGATTACTGGAATACCAATCGTTACACCATTCACTTACATTTCCTGCCATATCAAAAAGTCCATAGGGAGAGCGCCCAAGATAGTAATTCCCGATAGTTGCATGTAATTGTGCTCCATCAAAATCAAAACCGGATTCATTTAGTGAATTATATCCTGCAACATAATTTGCGAGCTTGAAAACAGGAGGTGTCTGATCCAGGTAGAAATCATCACCCCAGGGATAGATACGTACATCACTACCTCGAGCAGCTTTTTCCCATTGAGCTTCTGTTGGCAGTTTTCCACCAGCCCATCTGCAGAATTTATCTGCATCAACCCATGAGATCCATGCAATTGGATAATGAACATTTGCAGAATCCACACTGAAAACAGATCCGTTACGAATTATACCGATATTGGCC
>DATGNN010000266.1:0-3715 GCA_035306725.1 Chitinispirillaceae bacterium
TCTGCAAATGTTTTTTCCGCTATGAATTCCATAAATGTTTATCCGGTTGTAATCAAATTTAACAAATAAGCTCTGTACGCTGAACGATTTGTACCTGAGATCTCCGTTTTCAACCTCACGGATTAATTGAACACCACTGCATTGATACAGAGATGGTATATCAAAAGCATAAATATTAATAACAAAAATAAACGAAAGAATAAATATGTTCTTCATTTGGAAAATCAACTGAAATGTTTTTGTAAAAAAATATTGATTAGGGGTATAACTTTTCAGAAAATGTCAAAATAAAAAAATAAAGAGAGTCGTTTCAGGCAACTCTCTTTATTAAAAAAATATCAATAATTCTTATTCAGCATTCAGCTCATTCATTTGTTGTTGAAGTTTTTCTATCTCATCAGCCATTTTCTTATCCTTTTCCATCATTTTCTGCTGTAATTTTTGTAAATCTGTAGAATTGGTGAGTTTTTGAACCGTTGCAAGTGCATAATCAATATCACCCTTAACCTTCTCTACACTACGCTGAAAGAACATAGTCCTGTGACTTTCGTCTGAAAAGATATAATATTTATCTATATCGGTTTTAAGTTGGACCTGATCAGAATGCATTTTGTCGATCTCTTCTTTTTTCATTGCAGCTCCCCTCATAGATGCATCAGAGATCTTCTCACCAAGAAAATCATAAGTGATACGGTCGTTTTCATATCTCATTCTTTCGGATGCTATCGAATCTTCAGAAAGCCAGTTGTAGGAATTCATTTTTTCGAACATCGGCTGAAGTATCATCTGTGCCTGGGGATATTGTTTCTGCAAAATATAACCATACCCCTGTAGAAGTGCAGCTTCACACTGTAAAATGAATTTTTGTGTGCCTTGAGCCAGGTTTACTCCTGCATCAATGCAATCTTTCCACTGGCGGGCTTTTATTGCAGTCCACCCAAGCCCAAGCTGAGCATCTTCATAGTGGTAACTGTCTTTTGGTATTTCGCGTAATGCCGTTACAGCTTTGGATAATGCATTGTCTTCATAGAAAATATATCCAAGCAGTAAGTATGCCCTGTTAATAACTTCTTTTTGTTCCTTTGTTTTGGCATCAGCACTAATGCAGTTCTCAAGTGCAGTAACAATCAAACGAGTATCAGAATCGTTTAGTGCATGGGCAGTTGCAGTTGAAAGTTGAGCAAAAACATAATCAGGATGATTTTCAGGAACGAGTGCAAAATACCGTAGAGCCCTGCTGTACTCTTTTCGGGCCAGATCAGTTTCACCCATCAGGTAACAACCGTGTTGTCTCAGAGAATCTGATACTGATGGTTTATTCAATTCAGTGTATTGATCGGCTGCTTTGGAATAATCTTCCTTGCGGTAATGCACTCTCATCAATCCAAGATCTGCCATTGGTGTCGCTGAACTCATCGGATAATTGGTTTTTACATTGGTGTATGCCTTGATCGCTTCTTCTCTCAAATCAAGTTTTTCGAGGGAAGACCCTGCATGGTATTCTGCAATATCATTTTTGTAGAAATCAGGATATTCTACAATCAACCGTCTGAATGTAAAGAATGCATCCCAGTAATTTTCCTTATGATATAATGTTAATGCGCGGGTGTACAATTCATTGGCATTCAAACTTGCAAACCGTGCAGTCTTTCTTATCCGCCTTTCTTCACGATTTGCGCCAATATCAACTCTGAGATAAAGCGATTGAGAACCTCTGAGTGATCCTTCCAGTTGATCCCTGAACTGGTATGTTATCGAAAAATCTCTGCCACCATTAACTTGTGGTACATTAAGCTCGCAGGCAGCACCCCAATACTCAAGTTTTTTGGTATCACCAAAGTCTGTAAATCCTCTGATTGCAAAAAATGGCAAAACCCAGAATCCACCCTGAACGGAGAATGTCCATTCAAGTGATTTGCTATTATCAAGAAACTTCTCTGCTTTTGTCAAAAAGTCGGTAAGGTTGTACTGTAAATTAAACTCAAGTCTGTTTTGTAAAAAGGTAGAGCGATAAAAACCTTTGATTTCAGAGGAATACGGCATTTTTTCATCAACTGCAAGCTGTGGTGAAATCAAATTTTGAAAGGTGATACCCAAAATATGATATCCCCATACAGGATGAAAAAGAATACGGTAGGTTAATCCCAGATCAGCCCCGATTCCTATTGAAGGGTCC
This sequence comes from Chitinispirillaceae bacterium, assembly GCA_035306725.1. Taxonomy (GTDB): domain Bacteria; phylum Fibrobacterota; class Chitinivibrionia; order Chitinivibrionales; family Chitinispirillaceae; genus JAAYEB01. Next base: position 2,177 of record DATGNN010000266.1, read on the forward strand.
TGGCCGAAATTGCTTTGATATGCCATGTTTAAGTTAACACCTGCATTTAATCTTCGCCATGGATTGATTGCATAAGAAAGTGTGAAAAGATAATTGTTATTATTTGACCTCTCAATAGAATCACTTGTGATGGTATTTACAACAGTTTGTCCGTTCTCTGCAACTACTCCGAATCCCAATGCGTGATAAAATCCCACAGGAACAATTATACCGGCTTCCCAGAGTTTTGAAACTTCGCTTTGAGTTATCGCAGCGACTCCTCTGACTGATATATACGTGTTTTCCATCATGAAAGCTGGATTAGTTAATGGTGAGTGATATTTAAAGAGGGCTCTCCACTGGTCTGAGAGAATGTATTCTCCTGGAAGACCATCTGCTTTTATACCCTGAAATAAAACTCCCATTACAAAAAACACACTGATTAATTTTTTTAGTAAATTCATTTTTTATACCATCCCCATTATTCATCAGTTGATGAGGTTGAACGCATTATTCCTATTTTGTGTTGAACCAAATGTTTCTTTACTTTATCATCAATGGAAATAACTGCCAGGTAGGTCCCTGTACCTACATCGCGTCCTTTTCCGTTTCTGTTTTTGCCATTCCATACAAAAGCTGCTGTGCTTGTTTTTCCCATGCTTTTCGCTGAATTGTACTTTTTAAAAAACACAAGATTCCCTGTTGCATCATAAATTTTCAGACTTGCGGATATATCAGTATTCCCGGCTAAATTTAAAACCGGTTCTGCAATTATAAGAATACCTTTTGTTTCCTTGATTCCGTAAAAGTTTCGAACACTTGGAGGTATTACGGCGGTTTGAGGGTCTGATGGATTGTTAAGAGATGTAATTCTGTAATCGTTTTTTGGTGGACGAATATTTAATGGAACCTTTTTGTTTTCTGAATCCTGAATATTGTTAACTGTATCACTTAACTGAGCAGCAGGATCAATACTTACAGAATCAGATGTTGACGGATAATTTTTATCAATGATATCAATAACATCAAAAATCTGTTCATCAGGTGATATCCGGGATGCAAATTTTAACTGCATATAATACTCTTTACCGGTTTTCGGATCAAAAAAACGGAATGGTTGATCGCTCGAAGGGGGATCAACCGGTTCAGAATATTGTACTATAAGTGAGTCTTTAAAAATGGATTTGCTTGAACTGTCTATAATCCCCGGAATGTAAATCACATTAATGAGTACAGGGGCTATACTGTCAATAATTTGGAAAGTTGATGGATTAACAACACCTCCATCAGCAGCTTCTGTATAAACTATGTTAACTGTATCACGAGAATCTACAGCCGTATAAGGTATTGTTCCCTTGGACTGCTTTACTTTGATCTCAAATCCATTTTGAATTGCAGAAAAATCTTCAAGATCATAACTGAAATTTCTGTATGAAGGCAATTTTACTGTGGAATAAAGCTCTTCTAAAAGTGCCTGAGTGGGAGTTGAATCCATAGAAAATCTGACAATATCAATTAAACCATCCCCATTATTATCAAAGTAAGTAACCGTACCGATTG
>DATGNN010000267.1:0-4354 GCA_035306725.1 Chitinispirillaceae bacterium
TTTCCTGAGGTTTTCAGTGATTCTGTTTTCAATCGGAATCTGACTGTCGATTTCGAAATTCAGTCCTGTTATCATCTCATAAAGCTGGATGTATCTTGAAGACAGTTCAATCACAAGGTTATCCGGAGCTTCAGGCAGCTCTTGATCGGTATAAGGGTCACAGTTTTCCCGAAACCAGAGCCGCAGGAATTCCTTGTCGATATTCTGTGGTTCCAGCCCGGCTTCAAAACGTTCACGATATGTGCTTTTGAGCCAGTAACGTGAGGAGTCCGGTGTGTGAATCTCATCTATCAGGACAATATCTCCATTCGAATCAATGCCTAACTCATATTTTGAATCGACCAGGATAAGACCGTTCTGCGAAGCGGTTTTGGTGCCATAGTCAAAAAGTGAAAATACAATCTGTTCAAGCCTGTTCCAGATAGCCTCATCAATTAATCCTCTGGAAATAATCTCTTCAGCAGAAATCGACTCATCATGTTCTTGCGATTTGGTTGTCGGAGTCAGAAGCGGTTTATCAAATTTCTGGTTTTTAACCATTCCATCGGAAATGACATTACCACAGATATCTCGATTGCCTTTTGCATACAGTGTCCAGGCAGATGTATTGGTTGAGCCTGTCAGATATCCCCGCACGATGAACTCTACAGGAAAAACATTACATTTAGTGGCAATTGTAACATTGGGATCCGGAACCGAGATAACATGGTTTTTTACAATGTGAGTAGTATTTTTAAACCAGAATTCACTTACAGTATTGAGTACCTGGCCTTTAAAGGGAACATGTGCCAATACCATGTCGAATGCGCTCTGACGATCTGTGGTAATCAACATGAGTTTATCTCCAAGGTCATAGCTATCCCTTACTTTGCCACTGCGCAGTCCGGGAATATTCAGGAATGAAGTATCATGAAGACAATTTTGTAGATTATCAATTATCGTACTTCTGGGAATCATCTGTACCCCTTGGCGAAAATTATAGAATTGGTTAAACTGAAGAATGTTTAATAAAAAGGTTCTGTTTTCTCTCCGGCATATTAAAGTAAATTTTATAGTTCAATCCTGATGCTTTAATGGTCTGGTTTATCGACCGGTTTTATAGATCGAACATATTTGTGTATGAAACACTATTCTTAAAAACAAGCACACATTTATTGTTTGTGTCGGGCGTAATAAATACGCCGGTATAGTTCAAAGACAATTGGTCGTCACCATTCTGAATCGTTATAAAATAATACCGGAATTATTACGAATAAAACTACTGAATCTGTTATTTTAAAAAGAGGTTCTGAATTTGCTGATTTTAAATGTGTATTCAGGTTGCAAAAGTATTTTTTGTACAATTTTGGAGCAAATCCGTTTTTTTAATTTCAAAACAGTCCTAAATAAATCATTGAATGGGTTGTCGGGCTTATATTTGGCAGGATTAAAAGTTTAAAAGTCGGGTTTAAAAAAAGTTTAAAATTACAAAAGTTTGTTGGTTCATATCGCTCATAATTGAGTTTACCAGACATGGCCAGAAAAACGCTGGAGTGTGTTTAAAAAGGGTCGGGAAAATTGTTTTTAGAAAATTATTCAGGGCAAAGTGTAATTTCACCTTAATTTATATAGTCTTTACCTTGACATGTTGTTTTACTGCAACTATTTTTGAAAGAATGTTCTTATATTCTATAATAATTGCAGGAATTAATGATAATTGCAATTGATGGACCTGCAGGTTCAGGCAAAAGTTCAACAGCCAAAGCTGTTGCATCTCGATTAAAAATTACCTTTCTGGATACAGGCGCAATGTACAGGGCGATAACTCTGAAATGTCTTCGGGAGGGAGTTGCTGCATCAGATGAGAGTGCTTTAGCCGGGATTATTTCAAATACCAGGATTGATTTTGAGGGTGTGCCTCCAGATATGAGAGTGTTACTGGATGGTGAAGATATAACAGAAGCAATTCGTGGTGAGGATGTTACAGCTAATGTCTCCGATTATTGTGTACCTGTTGTTGTCAGGGAAGAACTGGTCAGACAACAGAGGGAGATAGGTCACAAGGGATCAGTTGTATGTGAAGGGAGAGATATAGGGACGGTCGTATTTCCTGATGCAGATCTGAAATTTTTCATGGTAGCATCTGTACAGGAACGTGCACGAAGGCGTCAGAAAGATTTCGAACTGTTGGGAATAAAAAAAACGCTTGAAGAGTTAGAAAAAGAGATCTCCTTAAGAGACTACAAAGATTCTTCACGTAAAATCAGCCCGTTAAAAAAAGCGGATGATGCTGTGGAAATGGATACAACCGGTATGACTCTCGAGCAGCAGATCGAGTTAATTGTAAATGCAGCAGAAAAATTTATAAACAATTGATATTAAAAAATTAACAGAATTTTAAACCTTAACCCCAATTTAATAGGAGTAACCAAATCTATGTCAGATTCACTGGTGGATGAGAAATCGACTCCCAAAGGCTATGATGCGTCAGGTAATGAAGTTGACCTGTCTGATTTTGAAGAAAGTTTTTACAAACCGGGACAAATCCAGGATATTCTCAAGGACTACGACAAATCGTTGGAAGGCATTGAAGAAGGCCAGGTTGTCAGTGGAAAAATACTGAGGATTACTGAAAAAGAAGTAATCGTAGATGTAAATTTTAAGTCAGAAGGTATTATTCCTATCTCTGAATTTAAAAATGTACATGAATTCAATGTGGGTGATGAGATTGATGTATTCCTGGAACAGGTAGAAGATAGCGAGGGACAGATAATTCTCTCCAAATCCAGGGCTGATTTTCTCAAAGTATGGGATCGAATTTACAAAGCCTATGAGGATCAGGAAACCGTTGAAGGTCGTCTGATGAGGAGAATTAAAGGCGGTGTCGTTGTTGACCTGTTCAGTGTAGATGCTTTCTTGCCAGGATCCCAGATCGATCTTCGTCAAATACCTGATATGGATGCTATTATCGGGCAGACTTTTAAGTTCCGTGTAATTAAAGTAAATAAAGCCCGCAGAAACATTGTTGTGTCAAGACGTGTAATTCTTGAAGAAGACCGTTCTGCTATGAGGGAAAAAATCCTTGCTGAACTGGAAAAAGAACAGGTTAGAGAAGGTACTGTCAAAAACATTACAGATTTCGGTGCATTTATCGATCTGGGCGGTGTTGATGGATTATTACACATTACCGATATGTCGTGGGGAAGAGTAAATCACCCCTCAGAAATCGTTGCTATAGGTGATAAGTTAAATGTGAAAGTCCTGGACTTTAATGAAAATAAAGAACGTATATCACTTGGTTTGAAGCAGCTTACAGAACATCCCTGGAAAGGTATCGAAGAAAAATATCCTGAGGGATCACGTGTACGTGGAAAAATCGTTTCCATTACCGATTACGGTGCTTTCATGGAGCTCGAAAAGGGTATTGAGGGACTTATCCACATTTCTGAGATGTCATGGACTCAGCATATCAAACATCCGTCAAAAATTGTCGGTATAGGTGATATCGTTGAAGCTGTTGTATTGAAAATTGATAAAGAAAATCAGAAAATCTCTCTTGGTTTCAAACAGCTTGAACCTGATCCATGGGAAAATGTACCTTCAGAATTTCCTGTTGGTGCCACAGCAAAAGGAAAAGTACGAAACATTGCTGCTTTTGGAGCATTCCTCGAATTAAAAGAGGGAGTTGATGGTCTGATCCATATCTCCGATATGTCGTGGACAAAGAAAATCAATCATCCGGGTGAAATACTTAAAAAGGGTGATATTGTTGAAGTAAAAGTACTTGATATAGATCAGGAAAAAAGACGCATTTCTCTGGGTATAAAGCAGATGACTGATGATCCATGGCTTGATCTTGCTAAAGATTTCTCTGTTGGTACAGAAAATGAAGAGTGTGTTGTAGCTCGAATTCTTGACCGTGGTCTGATCGTCAATCTGAGTGAAGATGTTGAAGGATTTATTCCTCTGAATCAGCTTGGTCAGGATGTAAACCATCCTTCAAAAATCTTTGTTGTTGGAGATAAAACTCCTGCAAGAGTGATTGAATTTGATCTCGAAGGGCGGAAGATAATTCTGAGTATTTCAGAGTATTATAATGATAAAGATGAAAATCTCTGGAATGAGTATCTTGAAAAATTTCCTGTAAAAGAGACTGAAACAAAACCACAAAAAAGCAAAGAGAAAAAAGCTGAAGAAGAAACATCGGAAGCAGAATCTTCTGATAAAAAACCTTCTGAAGAAGCATCTTCTGAAGCGCCATCTTCGGCTTCTGAAGAGCAGAGTGAGGAAAACGTTAAGACTGAAGATTCTGAAAATCAAACAGATTCAGAATAAAGCTTACATTTCCAAAATTATAAATAAAAACGGTGCCCTT
>DATGNN010000268.1:0-7968 GCA_035306725.1 Chitinispirillaceae bacterium
TGATAATTGCTGATAACCGGAAGATCATTTTTAAATGAATTTAATTTATTTTCAAGTGCCAATATGTAGCTGTCATCATCGGTCTTGCCAACTATCTGGTCACATTTCTGTATTATCTTGTTTTTTTCACCGCTGGACATAATCGAAAGTTCGCCTATCTCCACTATGTTCTGGTGAAGCCGTATGAACTCCTGTCTTAATTTGTCAAAATCATTTTCTGCCATTGAATCGGAAATGCTCATGCCATTCAGTCTTTCCCTGAATGCAATTATCTGTTTTTTGTTTTCGAGCTGATCCGGTTTTTCCGGTATAAACTCTGTAACTGCATCTACGGAACTTATAAGGTCTGTTCGGTTCCCAACTTTTTTAAACTCCTCAACAAGTGTGCGGCATTCATCCAGATCCCCTGCCTTTACCATTGCAAAATCGGTTGACATCTCAAACTTGTCGAGGATTTTGTTTTGTGTAACAAGGCTTGGGGTATCTTTTGGGCCAAGTTTCATAAGATCATATTCCCATTCCATATTTGATGCAGCTTTTATTGAAAGCACAGCAAGAATTGCTGACAATACGATGATGGAAATCGCAACCGGAGTATTCCTTGTAAATTTGGCCGATGAAGAAAGGAAACCGAACCGAAGCGGGCGGCTGATCAATCTAAACACAGGTAATCTGAAAAAAGCTGCAACAGGTTTTTTTGACCAGTTCCAGGCATTAACCAAAAAACCAAGTTTGAGTTTGTGAAGAATATTGCTGAAAACTGAATACCCTTTGTTGTCCCATACAATAAGAGCCGGAAGCATTATCATCTGAATGATCAGCATGGTAAGAATACCGATACCGGTAACGTAACCCATCTGTGAATAAGCTTCGAATTTTGTTAAAGGAAGACTGAAAAACACAATGGCAGTCGTAAATGCTCCGGTAATGACTCCAGGACCGACACGGTTATACATATAATAGATGGAATCTTTAACCGATTTCCCGTGTTCCTGTCCATCACGAAAACCGGATATGAAATGAATGCCGAAATCTATACCTAAACCAATAAGGATAATGGCAAACCCGGCCGACATCATGTTCAGGTACTGGAAGACAAGACCCAGAATACCCGCAGTCCATATTAATCCGATAACCAGGGTAAAAACGTTGAAAAAAGGATTTTTCCAGGTTCCAAAAGATCCGACAAGCAGCACAAGAATGATACCTATAGCGATAACAGTAGGCCAGCTGAAATCATTTGCAAGCGCATTGTTTTCATCAATCTGCATCATCATCATTCCTGTACGTCCGATTTCAAGACCGGGATACATCTCTTTAACTGCATCAAGAATGTCGTCGATACGATTGCCAAGGTACATTAAATCTTCAAATTCATTAAAGCTCACTGATGGTTGAACCATTATCAGAAGCATGGAGTTGTCTGATGATATCATGTACTGTGGTCCGGAAATAAACTCTGCAATTGCTTCGGCTGCCGCAGTGGAATCACCGCTGTCAAGATATGATTCTATACTCCGGAGAAACTTTCTTATACCCTCAAGCCCCTGGGTTGCCTGCGCTTCTCCATCAATGGTTGTCAGATTGTCGGAATCTTCTATAAACTCTTTTTCAAAGTTATTATTGATATTTTCAATAAGTTGAGCAAGTTCAAGTGATCCAAACATCTCAAGAGTGTTTTCAAGGTCCTTGGGTTTCTGAATAATCAAGCCATGTTCAGACATGAAATCGTTATCCAGTTTATAATCAATCCGCCTTACAAGGTTCAGGGTATCGTAATCAATCTCGTCGGGGAATTTACCCTGCATAAGTGCAATTTTCTGTCCTAAAGACAGCTTGACTCCCTCGGGAGGCTTCAGGAGGGGTACATTCTGCAGACGTGAAGCAAGCTCTTCAGCGGCTTCATGCATCAGTTTCAGATCTTTATCATGACTTTCCAGGGTTATCATGACAGTTGCATCCGAAGAGTAATCGTCAATAATGTCCATATACTCCTGTATTTGAGGCATATCTTCGGGCAGCATTGCGGCAAACTCTGTTTTTATTCCAAGTCTGCTTGACCCTATGAGCATTGCAACTGTTATAAATGCACATCCGAGAAGAATTTTACCCGGGTGCCTTGTTACCATGGATGCGACTGTTTTGAAAAACTTTTCCCTGATTCTCATTTATACCTCCAATTACAGGTATTTGGTTTACTGTGTTTGCTGATCTGTAGTATTCAATGAACCGGTTTTTTTTGCCATTGCAACAGAAAGTGCCTTGTTCATCAGATGAGGAACTTCTGATGGTACAAGAATCATTGAACCTTTGCTGTTTACTGTTTCAAGAAGAAGGTTTAACGATCTCAATGTCAGTGCTTCTTCATTACCTTTATAATTTTTCGCTGCTTCAGAGTATTTTTTAGAGAGTTCTATCTCCGCAGAGCCAAGAATAATTCTTGCGTTTTTCTCTCTTTCAGCCTGTGCTTCCCTGCTTATAGCTTCTTCCAGTTTCTGTGGTACTGCAATATCCTTTAACTCAACAGACAAAGCTGTAATACCCCAGGGGTTGGTTTTTGAATCGAGAATTTTTTGTAATTCCTGCCCGATCGCTTCACGGTCTGTAAGAAGAGTGGAGAGTGTAGTTTTGCCTATTATGTCCCTGAGCGCGGTTTTTGCACTTAGTGGTACGGCGATAAGATAATTTTCAACTTCAAGTTTTGCTTTCGCCGCATCCCAGATCATCCAGAAAATGATCGCATCAACATATATTGGAACTGCATCTTTGGTGAGAACCTTTTCTGCAGGAAAATCGGTTACTGTTATCCGGCAATCCACATATCCGCAGGGAATGTCTACAAAGGGAATAATAAAAAACAGGCCCGGACCTTTGGTTTTCCTGAATTGTCCGAACCGAAGAATCGGTACTCTTTCCCATTCAAATGCAATACGTATTGAAAGTACTCCCGAAATCAGGATCACTGCTGCAACTATTGAAACAGCGGCTTGAGTTGTATCTGCACTGCGTGAGTATATAATAAGGAAAATTGCAGCAACCAGAAACAGGATGTTGATAAAATATCGCTGAAAAGCAAACAGGATTTTTCTGATTGCTCCTGTAACCGGGTTATACTCTTTGGTTTCATGATACTCATTATTGTTTGAAGCCATTGATTTATCTCCTTTCACGGGATTTCCGTTCATTTACAATTTTTTTTAAGGTAGTGGCGACTTCCTCGTTGCTCAGGCCCATTGATGCGATCTCATCAAGAAATTTACAGCAAACCCTTTCAATAGCTTTCTGTTTTTCCTGGGGATCAATCTGTGAACCGCTTTCAGATACAAATGTACCTGTGCCCTGTTGGGTATTTACAATCCCCCGGAGCTCCAGTTCATTGTAAGCTTTAACAATTGTGTTGAGGTTAACCTGAAGGTCAACGGCAAGTTGTCTTACTGTAGGGAGGCGTTCGCCTGGTTTAAGTAAGTCATTTGCAACGCCATACATGACCTGGTTAACTATCTGGCGATAGTAGGGCACGCCGCTTGAGTTGCTGAGAGTGAATTTGAAAGCCAATTATTTTGCTCCTGTGTAGCATTGTAATATTTAAATAGTACAATGTAATTATAACACATTCCTGAACCAGTGTCAATATCTGGCTGCAGAAGATACCCGTTTTTGTTTCAAGGTTATCGAATGGAAGAGTCAGGCTTTTATTATTTTTGTTTTTTGACTGGCTGGTGAATTGTGTTCTGATTGGAAATTCGCGGATATTAAAACGCGGGTCTGTCTGGTTAATTGAGCACCTAAAACAACAATAATGAAGTGTAGCAGGTTTGTACAGAACGACAGAAAAAAAGTTTAGAGAGAATTTACAGGATTGATTAAAAGAATGAATCGTGAACGTATAAATGATTTAATGGAAATGGCTGGCGGGGAGTAAGTCAGAAAAACAGGAAGAAGATCCTGAAAACAGGTGAATTATTGGATTACACTGACTATTAACTATTTTCTACTATCTTGATTTTTTTTTACTTTGCGAACACTGCGTTTAAAATTTCTGATGAAAAAACCTTTTTTGCTCAGGATTATGAGTTTTAGATTTATTCTGTGTAAAAGTTAACCGGATATTAATGAAATAATATGGGTTTGATTTTCTATTTTTTTAAAGAAGCGATCAGGGGATTATATCAGGCTAAGCTGATGACCTTTGTTTCCATAATCTCTGTTGCTGCATCACTCTTTTTTATGAGTATTGTGGTTTTGGGGTTTGTGAATATTGAATCTGTACTGGAGAAAACCGACGAGCAGGCTGATATAGCTGTTTATCTTGAAGATGATGTATCGCAGGATTCGTCTGAATTAAATGAGATCGTGAAAGCTGTAAAAGAGTATAATCAGGTGGAGCATGCGGAGGTCATTAACAAGGATTCTGCCTGGGAACGTTTTGCTTCACTTTACGGAAGTGAGATGCTTTATGCGGTTGATGATAATCCGTTACCTGTTTCAATAGAGATCTATCTTGGTTCAAAGTTTCGGTCATCTCAGTCAGTATCATCATTTTGCAAGGATTTGGAGCAGATAGGTGGGGTTGAGAGTGTACGTTATTCAAGAGAGTGGATGGAGTTGGTTGAAAAGTTTCGCTGGTTTTTTTATCTGATTGCCGGAATTGCTGCATTTATAATGATGTTTGTTCTTCATTTTATGATTTCCAGTACAATCAAGCTTACAATCTATGCACGAAAAGAGCTTGTTCAGAACATGCATATGGTGGGTGCGACAGCGTTTTTTATCAAGATGCCTTTTTTACTCGAAGGTATGCTTCAGGGGCTTATCGGAGGAATAATAAGTGTGTTTTTTCTAAATATATTTAAAGTGGTTTTATCAGGTTTTACGTTGTCGTGGGGTCCCGATTATTTTCCACTGGTAACCATTTTTCTGGGAGTATTTTTCGGTTGGATTGGAAGTCTCAGTGCTGTACGAAAATTTCTTGCCTGATCGCATTATTACTTCTTTTTGATTCGGTATATGGTGCAGAATCAGACAAGGTGATTTCCCAGTTTGATCAGGAGATACGCCAGACATCGGGTGTGCTTGATTCAATTAAAACAGAACTGGAAAAGGGACGATCCAGGTTAAAGGAACTTCAGAATGAAGAGGGTAATTATCTTACCCGTCTTGAGCAGATAGAGAAAAATATTGAAGCGTCCAGGACGTATCTCGATTTGCTGTCTTCACAGATCGATTCGGTTCAGGAAGTAATCGAAAAATTAGGGGATTCTTTGGAAATAGCACAGCAAAAGCTTATTAATCGCCAGACAATCATGAAAACACGGTTGCGTCAGGCTTATATGTCGGGTATTTCACATCCTCTGGTTATAATTCTGACTTCGAAAAGTCCGTTGGAACTGCTTAATCGGGTCAGGTATCTTGAAGAGTTAAACAGGTACGACAGAAATCTTATAAAGGATATTGGCAATTTCAAGATCGAGATTGGAGAAAAACAGACTTTTCATCAAAATGAGCTGGAAAACCTGTCTCTCTTGAGGGATGAAAAAGAGCAGGAGCAGCAGACCTTTATAAAGGAACAGAAAACACGAAAAACGATGCTTGAGGATATCAGGGATCAAAAAGAGAACTATGCTGCCATGATTGCGGAACTGGAGGCATCACAGCGGGAACTGAATGCCATGATCGAACTGCTTGAAAAAAAACGTAAAAAAGCAAGAGAAGATATTGAGCGTAAAAGGGAGATTGCTTTCGAAAAACGTCAGGGAAAACTGCCCTGGCCGGTAGATGGAAGTATTATTACAAAATTTGGTAAAGTTGTTCATCCGGTTTATAAAACTGTGATTATGAGTAACGGTATTGATATAGAAGCTAAAAAAGGTCAGGGAGTCAAATCTGTTGCTCCGGGAAATGTTATTCATACAGGATGGATGCGCGGTTTGGGGCAGCTTGTTATTGTTGATCATGCGGGGGGGTATATCTCTGTTTATTCACATCTTCAGGACATACTTGTAGGTCTGGATGAGCAGGTTGAGTATGGGCAGGTATTGGGTCATGTTGGAGAGACTGGTTCTTTAGGGGGAGTGAAGCTGCATTTTGAGATCAGAAAAATGGCTGAGGCGCTTGATCCTCTTAAGTGGCTTGAAAGCAGGTGATTATGGAAAAAATCGGATGGAAGCAGTTCGTTGGGCAAAACCGGATTAAAGAGGTTCTGGAAGCTGCCTTTTTTAATCAGACGATGGGGCATGCATATCTTTTTTGCGGCGATATGGGAACAGGAAAATTTGCCGCAGCTTTTGAATTTGCAATGGCGGTTCATTGTGAGAGTACACAGGTAAAACCGTGTTACGAGTGTGATTCCTGCCGCAAAATGCTTCACTATTCTCATCCTGATTTTCATGTAATTATGCCTGTTTCTCTCCAGAAAGAACACAGAAGTGATTCAAAGCTTACTGAGCAGGGATGGAAATATATTTCTGAATGTGTGAATGAGCGGATCAGTGAACCTTATTTACCTCGTATGCATAACGGCATACCAAACATCCCGGTAGACTGGGTCAGGGAGGTTAATCATGCAATTCACCGTGGTGCCTTAAAAGGTGGAAGGAATGTGGCGATTCTGGATGGTATTGAAATGATGAGCAAGGAATCGGCTAATGCAATGTTGAAAACACTTGAAGAGCCGCGGGCCGGGACATTGATGATACTAATTTCGCAGCGGTTACACACTGTACTGCCTACAATAATTTCGCGTTGTCAGATTTTGAGATTTTCGTGCCTTTCACCAGATCAGATCAGTTCGGAGCTTGTTTCCAGGTATGGTATTGCTGCCGATGATGAGAGGTTGAGGGAGGTGGTAAATACGGGTTCGCTTGGCCAGTCGATCTATCTTTGGGAGAATCCGGATGAAGAGGTATCAAGAGTCGCAAACGAATTCTGGGCATTATGTGTCAAAAATGACTGGATTGATATTGCCAAAAAAATTGATCAAATAGCACTGTTAAACAATTACAGTTCTTATGAGAAGCTGTTTATACAGATTATGAATCTGATAAGGAACTCATTTTTTGACAGAATAGTGGATACTGAAAACTATATTATGGGGATCTGCTCCCCAAAAGTGGCATCGGATAAAGTCAGGAGTGTTGATCAGCTTGAACAACTGCTTGGATTATGTGAGCAGGCAATAAAAAGGATTCGTTCCAGGGCTGCGATCTCTCTGGTTTTGGTTGATTTTGCTATTTCTGTAATGGAGAAACTGAATGGGAAAAAATAATAAACTGGTTGAAGTGGTTTTCAAAGGTGAAAGACGTGCAATTTATCGCAATCGCAACGATCTGGAGATGAATGAAGGTGAGTATGTTGTAGTGGAAGCTGAACGGGGACAGGATCTTGGAAAAGCTTCACTGGTTGGTACTCTGGTCAGGCTTAAACGCGGTAAGGGTGAAACACGCAGTATTATAAGAAAAGCGATGCAGAGTGACCTTGAAATTCTGGAAAAAAACAAGGAAAAGGAAAAAGGCGCATATCGTGTCTGTAAAGAGAAGATAAAGGACTATCAGCTCGACATGAAGCTTGTTGATGTGGAAATTCAGTTTGATGGAAGTAAAATTACATTCTATTTCACAGCAGCACAGAGAGTGGATTTCAGGGAACTGGTAAAAGATCTGGCTTCAATTTACAGGACCAGAATAGAGCTTCGTCAGATCGGAGTCAGGGACGAAGCGAAACGGATAAGTGGTTGTGGCGTTTGCGGACGAAAATTGTGCTGTAGTGCTTTTCTCAAGGAGTTTGAGCAGATTACGACTCAAATGGCAAAAGATCAGCAGCTGGCCCTCAATCCTTCAAAAATAAGCGGAAATTGTGGGAGGTTACTCTGTTGTCTGCGATACGAAAATGATATGTATCAGGAGTTGTTTAAAGATTATCCTCCACTTGAAAGCAGAATGGAAATCGGAGGAAAAAAGGGAACATTGAGTT
>DATGNN010000269.1:0-3601 GCA_035306725.1 Chitinispirillaceae bacterium
GCAAAAAATGCGGCAACCCACTTATCCGTTGTTAAATCTAGATGTTCAGTGCAAATACCATAATGCTGTGCCAATGCAGTTTCATTAATATGCATCTTATATTGTTGTACATCTCCATTTCTGTTTTGTGTGGATAAGCCCAAATCAAACAGTGCTGAAGCAGGGTGTTTTTTTACAAGTAAAGAAAACTCACACAGCTTGAGCCTCTCCTTAAATATTTTATTTTTTTCTCCAAGTCTCTGCAGAGAAGGTAGACATTTCTTATAAAAGGCATTCTGTCCTCTATAATACCAATTTTTCACTCTACACCTTGGTAAAAAAAGTAACTCATTATCATTATTTATGGCTTTATCAAAGTCTTTCCAATCTTCATGAAAAGGAATAGATTTACCAATGGGACTATTGTCATACAATATTGCATATTTCTCTTCATCGTAAGATAGAACCTCAAGTAACTCAAGTATATTAGGCAGCACTTCTGTATCTTCATCAGAAAAATGACCATATTTCTTAAAAAGCATGGATTTTGAAATCTTATAGTCTGGAAAATTATTCCAATACGTCCCCCATTCATCTAAGGTTGGGATATGTTCATTAAGTTCTTTAAAATCACTGTATGAATCATCTGATAAAACCTCTTGGACATCTGTACTATTATTATGCCATTTGAGTTCGTCCCTAGAAGGGATTCTCATGTTTATGTTACCGACCCTCTTGGACTTTTCTTCAAATAACTTTGATCCATAAATATCCAAATCCCTATATTTTAATGATATAATTTTGTATTGCAGTTGCCGAAAACCTTTAATAAATTCCACCGTATTCAATCTACCAAATTGAATCAATGACAACTCTGCTTTCCATAAAAGAGATAAAGACAACGCAGGAAATCGTATCTGACAAATCATTCCCATCATCAGACTATCACATGCAAATTGATACGCTTGATCAAACTGATCGTGATATCCTTTATTTTCAGCCAGCATCGATAAAACAAGATAAATTTCATCCCACATTTCGTAGCATCTGATAATTTCTGCAACGTCTATTATTGCTAAAACTGCGGACTCAATTTCATCTCTATTTAATCTTAACATGGCCCGGTTATATCCATACAATATCTGCAATAAAGGGGGTGCATCTTCACGAGGCACCACCCGTTCATTTTTGCCCAAATATTTGATAAGAGCAGAATCAATTTTTTTGGCTTCATCAAAATCACCCGAATCAATAGAATCTGCGAACTTTTCAACTTGAAGAAGTAATTCATTGTGCTTCATCATGTCTTCCTTTTTAAAATTGTATTATTTTACCGTAATCTCTAAATTTATTTCGAATGTCTATTTTTTTCATTATTCCATTGAGAAGATAACCCTCCTGTTTGTTAAAAATACCTGCATAATGTTGTTGAATTTTATATATACTCTAGTTAGTGGCTTTCAGGCACACTTCAGGATGTCCTTATACAAACTGATGGCCGTGCTGTCGAAGATCTTCAACCTGCTTGTTCAACACGGTCTTAAACCGAGTGTCCGAAATCACGTATTGACCGAAAAAATGATTATTTTTGTTCATTGTAGTCTTGTTTTGTGGTAAATACAAAGCTACCATTATTAGTACGATGGGCAAATTCAGATTTGCCCTCGTACTTTTTCAGATAAAATTTATCGGACAACAGTGTTTTTGAAAGATTTATCTAGACATATCAAACGATACAGCAGAAAAACAACTAAATGGGTACTTTAATGCTACTATTTCTATTTTTTTCAATGATTTAGTTGCTTTATAGAACTTTTATATCTAATTTTGCGTTATATCAATGAAAACGAGACAAGAAGTTGAAAGATTCTTGGAAGAGATCAAGGTTAAAGTAAGCACTGGGATTCTAAGATTGCTTTACCTGAATAATCGGGAAAAAAACGCGCGCACATTGCTCGAACTAGAAATGCCTCCGAACAAAAGAACAGATATTATCATGAAGCTTAAGCCTGAGGATTTCTACAGAGTGGAAGAGGGGAAATATCTTGAGCAATATGAAATGTATTCGTTTGGGAAAACGGTAAAAGGCATGGAAGTATATATTAAAATATCGATCACCGAAGAAAACGTAGTGTGTATTTCATTTCACGAAGCCGAATACCCGATTGATTACGCGTTCAAATAGATTTAAAAAACAAATAATTATTCGCTACAATTATGAAGAGTCCGGCAACAGGAAAAAAGATGCAGGTTAAAAAAGTATGGAAAAAATTGATCTTCCGGAAGGAAGAGTTCGATGTTCTTTTTCATACATGGCTTTGTGTTGACTCTGAAGAGGAGTACGAAGACGATCTTTTTGCGAACATAAACTACAATCAAGTTATTAATCAATACAGGGAGAAACATAACATTCCTTTCCCAGAAGATATTAAAGCTATTCGTGAGCAATATCACCTCCCGGCGATTAAGATGTCACGGGTATTGGGGTTAGGGGATAATACATACCGACAATATGAAGGAGGGGAAATACCGACTCAAGCCAATGCCCGGTTAATTCAAATGGCGGCCGATCCCAAGAAGTTCTTGGAGATGCTACAGCTTTCCGATCTTCAAGATGAAAAGCAAGCAATAACGGCGAAAAACAATGCTGAAAAATTACTGAACAAAAAGAACGCTAAAGAGGATGCGATTCGGGAATTTCTATTTGGAAGAAGGTGTAGAACCCGTTTTACCGGCTATTCCCTACCCGATTTTAATAAATTCTCGGAAATGATCGTTTTTTTCTGTGCTGATAAGAATGCGTGGAAAACAAAACTGAACAAACTGCTCTTTTATGCCGATTTCACGTTTTATAAATACCATGGCATTTCAATCAGTGGTGCAAAGTACCATCCTATCGACATGGGACCCGTACCGGATAATTTCAATAGTATATACGAACTGTTGGTCAGCAAGGACATATTGAAGGTGGATTACATAACATTTCCAGATGGTGGGGTCGGTGAAAAATACACGTCCGAAAGGGACTTCAACGAATCGGCTTTTAACCCCGACGAGCTAAAGATACTTCAAACCGTCAAGAAGAAGTTAAAGAATACGTCCGCCCAAGAAATTATCGAGCTTAGTCACCAAGAAAAAGCATGGAGTGAAAACAAGAATTATAAATCGCGACCGATTGATTACAGATTTGCATACGAATTGTTATTGTTCTAGCCTACGGGCACGTAATAAAAAACCGTAACCGAGTAATTTTTCAATCATCGCATGTGTCGAAAAAAGGAAAAAATTTCGAAGAAATGAAGAAACGTGTCGAAGAAAATCAATTACCTCGACATGAAAACAGAACGTGTCGAAAAACACCCTTAAACAAAAGTATTATTGAAACCCGGATGAAAATGCCTTCGATCAATTTTTAGTCGATACAAACATTTTTGAGAATTAAAGCGGGAAATAGTCCTTTTACAAAATCACAACATACTGTGATTTTATCTCGTTTAGCCTCTTTTGTTTCTTAATCCTCCTTTGAAATCACAATATACTGTGATTTACTTTGTAAGTCAAAAACAAAAACACTATTTTTGCTTTGAAATCACAATATAATGGGATTATGGAAAGGTTTGGG
>DATGNN010000270.1:0-12950 GCA_035306725.1 Chitinispirillaceae bacterium
GGAAGTAAAACGGGAAGTAAAACTTCCATGCTTTTTGGCTCCGAATCGTGATGAAATCATGGTTAACGGCAAGAAACTGATCGGTTCTGCTCAGCGGCGAGGTAACGATTCCATACTGCAACATGGATCAATGCCTTTAACAGATTATTACAGAAAACTTCCGCATTTTTTAAAGTTATCCCAAAAGGAACAGATTTCCCAGAGTGATCTCCTGAAGAAAAAAAGTATCTGTATTCGGGAATTAGACAAGACTCTTGATTTAGATACACTTGTAGAATCACTTAAAAAGGGATTTGCAGATATTTTTAATCTGGATTGCATCGACCAAAAGTTCACCAACGACGAATTCCAAACCGTTGAAAAAGAATCTAAATCCGAAGGTTTTATTAAGCGGTGGCTTGAATAGTATTATTAAAAAGCCATTTTTTTAATAAAAATGATTATCATGTTCACTGAAAGCACTATATGCTTTTATAAGATTTTCATGTTCGCCGGGCGCACACGCCCCCCGCGATAGCCAAAAAAATTCGAAATATTAAAACCGAAATTCGAAACAGGAATAGAACAATAAATTGATATTGGGGGCGTGTGGAAACCTGTGCATAGTTCAGATTACAGGAAAATTGAAAATCAAAAAGAACGGTTTTTTCTACCTTAAAGGGTTTATATGCCTTTGTTGGAGGCTTTATTCCTTACGTTAAAACGGTTTTTGACTACGTTGGAGGGGTTTACACCCTACGTTAAATCGGTTTTTAGCTACCTTAAAAGGGTTTATACCCTGCGTTAAAGGCTTCATTCCTTGCGTTAAAGCGGTTTTTGGCTACGTTAGAGGGTGTAAGCTTTACGTTAAAATGATTTTTTCCTGCGTTGGAGGGCTTATACACAACGTTAGAATGCTTTGATCCACTGCCTACTGATTTTCTCAATTCACCAAGGATTCGGATTGCGGGTTCACCCGGAGTTAAATGCTCGGCTGCGCCGGTGCTCACCCGCTTATGCGCCCGGCGTACATGATATCTATATCTTTATGTATTATCCTTATCTAAATATCAGCACTATTTTGCATAGCTTGCAAATAGGTTTTGAATTAAAAAGGTTTAATTGGTATTTTCAATAAGATTATCTCTTTTTGAATCATAACCTGGAGTTTAAATGGTGAAAAAGCATCTCAGCATTCTACTTTTGTCTCTTGCAGCGACAATATTTTTTTTCGGCTGCGGTTCATCAGATAACAAAAACAGTTTAATGGCTTCCGGGCTGGATTATGAAGCCCTGATGAAACAGGCTGAAGCTTTTGTCCCCCAAATCGGAAAACATGGCGGAGAACTGATATTATCGACTTTTTCTGATCCCAAATCATTCAACCCGATTACTTCAACCGAAAACACTACCACTGAGTTTACATCATATATTTATGAGGGTCTTGTCAAGGCAAACGGTGTCACTTTGAAACCTGAACCGAATCTTGCAGAATCCTGGGATATCTCATCAGATGGTCTTGTCTGGACCTTTCACATACGACCTGGGGTATTATGGTCCGACAGTACCCCTTTCAGTGCTTATGATGTTGAATTCACATTCAATGATCTGGTTTATAATAAAAAGATCAATCCTAATTCTTCAAGAGATGTTTTTACTGTTGAAGGGAAAACTTTTGATGTAAAAGCTCTAGACAGCCAAACCGTTCAGTTTACTCTTCCGTTTCCTTATGCTCCTTTTTTACGCTCAATGTCCCAGGAAATACTTCCAAAACATAAATATGAAAAATTTGTACAAAACGGCACTTTTTCTACACGACTTGGGATTCAGACTCCACCGTCAGAAATGGTTGGTACCGGCCCGTTTCTACTTCAAACATATATCTCATCACAAAAAGTAATTTTCAAACGCAATCCTTTGTACTGGGAAAAAGACAGTGCAGGTAATTCATTACCCTATCTGGATCGGGTTATTTATACAATTGTTTCAGACCAGAATGCAGAGCTTCTGAAATTTAAACGGGGTGAAGTTGATTATCTTCAGGCGAAAGGTGAAGATTTTCCAGGGTTAAAAAAAGATGAATCATCAGGAAATTACACTGTTTACCGCCTCGGACCATCAAGAAGCAGTACTTTTCTGTTTTTTAATCAAAATCTGGAAAAGAATCCCAAAAAAGGTGATTTTTATGTGGATTCAACCAAACTGTCGTGGTATCGTAATATAAACTTTCGTAAAGCAATCGCACATGCCCTTGACAAAGAAAACATGATACGTATTGTCATGAACGGACTTGGATACCCGCAATGGTCTGCGATGTCACCCTCAGAGGGCGAGTTTTATACTTCAGAAGTTACAAAGTATCCTTACGACCTCGCAAAGGCAAAAAAACTTCTTGAGCAGGAGGGATTCAAAGACAGTGATGGAGACGGGTACCTTGAAGACAAGGGTGGAAGAATGGTCGAGTTTTCTTTTGTAACTAACAGCGGAAATATTGTGCGCCAGAAAATAGCAGAAATAATCCGCAAGGATCTGGAAAGCCTGGGTATAAAAGTACACTTTCAACTGCTGGAGTTTAACAGTCTTGTGCAAAAACTGGATAATCCTCCATACGATTGGGATGCGGTGCTTATGGGGTTGACCGGTGTGGTTGATCCCCATTTCGGGCAGAATGTCTGGTTATCAAGCGGCGGCCTTCATATGTGGTACCCGCGTCAAAAGGAACCATCAACTCCCTGGGAAGCAAAAATTGACAGCCTTTTCAGTGCAGGGGTCAAGGAACTTGATAATGAGAAGAGAAAAGAGATCTATTATGAGTGGCAGAGAATCATTTCGGAGCAGCTTCCTTTAATCTACACTGTAACACCGGAAATGATTTTCTGCATATCGAACCGCTTTGGTAATATTAATCCTTCGCTTAAGGGCGGTCTTCTTCATAACCTTGAATACATTTATGTCAAATAGAGAACAGCTGAATTATGCGTGATGAACTGATCAGAAGAGCACTGGTATCTGTACCGCAGCTTCTTCTGATGTCTTTTATAACATTTATGTTTATTGATCTTGCTCCTGGTGATATACTGGCAAAATATCGTTTTGATCCCAGGATAAGCAGTGAAACTGTCAAAATGATCGAATCAAAGTATCATTTTGACAAGCCGATAGTTGTTCAATACGGGCACTGGCTCTGGAGAGCACTGCATTTTGATCTCGGGTATTCATTTTCACGTGAGGCACCGGTTGTGTCGGTTATTGCAGAGCGGTTGTTCAACACTTTTCTGCTCTCTATTTTAACAATAATTTTTACCTGGGCTGTTGCGGTTCCGCTTGGAATTTATGCTGCAGTAAAACAGTATTCGTGGGGTGACCGGATCTTGTCTTTTTTTTCCTATTTTGGCATGTCGCTTCCCGGTTTCTTTCTGGCCCTTATTTTAATGTATCTGATCTATGCAGGAAGATCGATTCCGATGCTTTCGGCCATACCGATTGGAGGCATGATTTCTCCAAATTATGAAGATTTGAGTTTCTGGGGAAAAATAGTGGACCGGGTTGCACATCTGATTTTGCCGGTAATCGTTCTGACTATAGGTGCACTCGCCGGTCTTCAGAGGATAAGCAGGGGCAATATGCTTGAGGAGCTTCGTAAGCAGTATATAACAACTGCTCGTGCCAAGGGGTTGCCGGAACATAAAGTGATCTACGGTCATGCTTTACGAAATGCAATCAATCCGCTTATTACTCTTTTTGGTTTTGAATTCAGTTCTCTTTTAAGCGGCGCTGCGCTTCTGGAGATAATTGTAAACTGGCCGGGACTTGGGAGCCTCATGCTTGCAGCTGTCAGGTCTCAGGATACGTTTCTTGTAATGGGAAGCATGCTTATGGGAGGAATGATGCTGATAGCAGGTAACCTTATTGCAGATATTTTACTTGTAATAGCAGATCCAAGGGTCAGGAGCAGATGAAATTTTTTAAAGAAAACCGGGAAGTACAGAAATTCTTGGGTCACCCGCTGGCTGTTCCCGGTCTTGTTGTACTCGGAATTCTGTATTTTATCATGATTTTCGCAGAATTCATTGCACCTTATGGATTTGACAATGGAAGCAGAGAGAACTCCTATCAGCCTCCAAGCAGAATTCACTTTTTCCATGATGGTAAATTTTCTTTACAGCCATTTGTTTATCCATGGTCATTCTCATTTAATGAGTTTTACGAGAGAACTTATATTGAAGATAAAAGCAGACCCTGCAAACTGTCGTTATTTGTAAAAGGGGACGAAGTTAAATT
Organism: Chitinispirillaceae bacterium; assembly: GCA_035306725.1. Classification (GTDB taxonomy): domain Bacteria; phylum Fibrobacterota; class Chitinivibrionia; order Chitinivibrionales; family Chitinispirillaceae; genus JAAYEB01. Next base: position 4,261 of record DATGNN010000270.1, read on the forward strand.
GTGGGGTATTATCCCAATAAAGCGGCATCTTTTTGGAATTGAAGACAGGTCGAGCAGGTTTTATCTTCTTGGTGCAGACAGTGTTGGACGGGATCTTTTTTCCCGTCTGGTATATGGATCAAGAATATCCCTTACAATTGGTTTTATCGGAGTGTCAGTAACTGCTTTTCTTGGTTTTTTTATTGGCGGTATAAGCGGATATTATGGAGGAAAAGCAGACTGGGTTCTGATGAGGTTTACTGAATGTTTCATGCTGGTTCCCTCTTTTTTCCTGATGCTTGCGCTCAGGAGCGCTTTTCCGATGAGACTTTCATCAATTCAGGTTTACATTTTAATTGTAGCAATTTTAAGTCTTATCGGGTGGGCCGGATTTGCACGAGTAATTAGGGGCATGGCTCTTTCTATCAGCAAACGGGATTTTGTAACTGCTGCCCGCGCTCTTGGTGCATCAGGATTCAGAATTATTACTTTCCATATACTTCCTCAAACCCTTTCTTATGCGATTGTATCCATGACACTCTCAATTCCGGCTTATATTCTTGGTGAATCTGCTTTGAGCCTTATTGGTCTGGGTATCCAGGAACCTTCGGCGAGCTGGGGAAACATGTTGAGTGCTGCAATGAACGTTTCAGACATCCAGTATCATCCCTGGATTCTGATACCCGGTATTTTTATTTTCCTTGCGGTAATGGCTTTTAATTTTGTTGGTGACGGGTTAAGGGATGCACTTGACCCAAATAAAAGTTGAAACGAGTGATTAAATATAAGGATAGTAAAGATAATATGGGGCTAAAGACCTCCGTTTTCCCGCAAACGGGACCCCGGGCACATTTATTGCAGCTCTTGGCAGTCGTTTGGGGGGACGCACGTAGTCTGATTGCAGTATAAGATTACCTTTTAATAAACATCAATCATGGTTTAATCATTCCTATTAAGATTTTATGGGTAATTGAGAATTAAAATCAGCTCATCATCTCACCGAGCGCACACGACCCATGCAGCAACAATAAAAATTCGAAATATAAAACTCGAAATACGAAATAGAACTAGAGAAAAAAGAGGAGAAAATTCGAAACAGGAATAAAAAAAATGCGGTTTAAAACTTATCGTTATTGGTTTCCCAATTCTTTATTGTTTTCCATAGCTCCCGCAGCAATCCAAGCAAACTATCGGTTATTACCATCCAATTTTACAAAAACATGAATTGATAATTTTATAAAGGAGTTATCTGGAATTCGTTGTCGTTGTCGTTGTCGTAATCGTTATCGATTTCCACACACCATACAACAATACCACTAAACTATCGCTTTAATAAATAGCCAGCTTCTTTTATTTCTTTTAGTTTACAATTTTGCATGAAACCGGTTGTTTTACAATTTCATCTTCATCTCGTTGTCGTTGTCGTAATCGTTTCCCAATCCTTACCGCTTCTCTTAATCTTCTTCAATAGCGTTGTAACATGCAATTTCTTCCCTCAATTCATGTTTTCGTTGCCCAATTCTGGTCAACATTGAAACGATTCTGACTAACATTGCTTTACCTTCCTTATTGAGCTCAATACTTATTACCTTGCAGGCTACAAGGCAATCCATAATAGCAGCACATTCCATTGCTGAACCACGAGCGACTTCGAAAAATCGCCGACGGTCTGCATCGGTTCCTTTTCCATTACCTTCTGCAATATTTAATGAAATTGACTGTGATGCACGCAAAAGTTGATCTCTTGCATGACGATCATAGCCTTTCAATGTTTTTGCGAAACTGTATACCCAACCAACATAATCAATTGATAGCCGATAAACATCCAGTTGCTCATGACCGAACTTCATTTAAACCCTCCATTTTACAACCACATAAATTAGAGTTATTACAGGGGTTATCTATATCTCGCAATCGTTATCGCAATCGTTATCGCAATCGTTGTCGTTGTCGTTATCGTTGTCGTTGTCGTTATCGTTGTCGTAAAATCGAATAATCAAGCGTATCCTGTTGGATTTAGAAATCGATTACGATTACGACAACGACAACGAAAGGGAGAATATATTCATATCTCTATTTTTCCATTAACATATCGATATGCTGCTTAATCTTTTCTTTACTGATATCCATTGTAACTGTCCCTTTAGTTGAATCCATCAGTGCTGCTGCAGCTTCAAAGTTCCTTACGGCTTTATTGATATCATTTTCTTTTTCGTAAGCATATCCAAGCTGGAAAAGCAATCGCGGTTCTTTTTGTACTGCTTTTGAGTTTTCCAGTATTTTTACACAATCCTTATAATTCCCGAATTTTATAAGTGCTTCAGCATAGGTATCAAGAATGTTTACTGATGAAGGCATAAGTTCATGGGCACGTTTTGCTGCATTGAGGACCAGTTTCTTGTTCGGGTTTTGTGATCGTAGCATTGCCCATGCCATATTATTATAAACCGCAGCATCAGCATTTCCCTCTTTGCGGTCATCTTTTCTGGAATCGAGAATCTCCTCATAAACTTCGGCCGATTTTTCGTTTTCATTCATCTGCATCAGGATTTCAGCATATATCAAGAGTCTTGGTACAGAGCGATTGTCTTTTAAAGCTTTTTCCATCCGCTGCAAAGCTTCACTGTCTTTGCCCTGTTTTCTAAGGATCTGTGTTTCGAGCGGAAGAACCTGGTCTTCAGGAAGCTCCTGGTTACGAACCAGTTTTAATGCCTTGTCATAATCTTCTTTCAATATTAAAGCCGAAATCTCTGCAGTTTTAAACCGGGTTTCATCAGGAAACTGTTCTTTCAGTCCTTTCAGCAGTACCAGCGCGCTGTCAATTTTTCCTGAACGCAGTGCGAGTGTAACTCCGTTCCATTTTACACGTACATCATTGCCGTAAACCTTTTCAAGAAGCTGCTGTGCGTGTTCGCTTTTCTCTATGAGATCTTTTCGGAAAGTCAAGTCCCTGAATATTTCGAGGGATTTGCGGGTAAACACATTTTTTCTGTGCATAGTTGAAATTACAACGAGAGCTTCATTCTCTTTACCTGAAGAGCTCAGGGCCAGCGAATACTCCGTAAGCACACCCGGAGAACGCAGATAAATCCCGGGCAGTCTTCTGTACAATGCAACAGCTTCATTGGCCCTTCTATTTTTAAGCAATGCCCTTGCAGTAAACAGATCAATAAAGGGATTAGGTGGAAGTGCTTTCTGGATACTGCTTATATTTTCAAACAGTGTTGCAGTATCCATTGATTCGCCATCCTTTAACAATTTGTAAAACTTTATCTCGGCATCCCTGAATGGAGATTCCTGCGGAATATCTTTTGTTAAATTACTGATTTGTTCAAATTTATTACGGTTAGCATGAATAAAAGCCATATTGATTCTTGCGCGGTGATTAATAAACTGATCTTTCTGATCAGGATTAGGTTTCAGATACTGGGAAAGTATTGAGGCAGATTCGTCAAGTTTATTACTTACAAAAAGAAATGCAGCCTTTTCCAAAGCTATTTCGTTTGAATAAAGTCCCAATTTCTGCGTTTCATCAAATACCTCTTCAACACCTTTGTAATCGTATTCGTATGCTTTCATTGATGCCAGAAGGATATATCCTCGAGCGTCAAGGAGCTTTTCTTTTCTGGCTTTTTCAAGGAAATCAAGAGCCTGTGATGTTTTATTCTGTGAGTTTAATTCGCGGCTGATTCGAAATGTTAGTGAAGCTGTTGGTTTATCCTTATAAAGTTCTTTCCAGATCGAAAGAGCAGAATCCGACTCACCTATCTGGGAAAATAAATCTGCTTTAAGAACAGGTGTTTTAACCGTATCGTGGAGTTCTTGAAAGAGTGATATCATCTTGTCTCTTCGCTGCTCCTGGTTGGTAAAAACAGAAAATCGCATGAGAGCAGCCATGACTGCTACATTTTTTAATCCAATGTTCCATGCTGTTTCGGTATGTATAAAAGCTGAATTCTGATTTTGAGCTGTCTGAGCTGCAGCCCAATGATATTTGGAACTATCCGGAGCTTTTTTTGCAGCAGCAAGGAAATATTTGTAAGCAGCTTTTGGTTTTTTATCATTTAAAAGCTCTATACCTTTCTGGTAAGCTTTTTCCGGATCTCTGACAAGCATTGTACAACCTGTACTTAAAAGAGAAATAATTAAAAAAATTACCATTGCACTGAAATTTCTAACCATAACATCTCCTTTTTTTGAATAAATATCGGATAAGAGAAAAATAATTCTGCTTCATAATTAATCCGAACATTTTAATTAATTAGGATGATTAATTAAAGACTCGTGTACTAAAGCTGCCGAAAGCGACAATTTTGCTGAAATTTTAGAACTATGAAAATCAATTTTTTGCTGTTGTCTTTTTCGTTGTGCTTGTCGGAATCGTTATCGTTTTCCATAAATCCTGCAACGATTCCAGCAAACAACAGCTTTAATATATAACCGGTTTCTTTTAATATCATTCGTTTTTTAGATTACTGGAATTAAAGATACAACCAATCCAGAAAAAGACCTTTACAGTTTTCGAATTATCAACAAATTGTGAGTTTCTTCTGATTAGCAAACCAAATCGGGGTTCAGTTGCCGGGCAAGTCGAGGTACAGTCATTAAGCTATGTTAACGATATAATACTTAATTACTAACTCAGAAAGCACAACTTCAGGTCCCTTTCACCTGTCAGGTATGCAGGCTTTATGTCAGAAAAAAGGATCTTCTTCATCCGAAAGAAAATGTTGAAAATGAAAACTGATCACCATTGCAAAATGTAAACTTTTCCGACATCTTTATCTGTTTTTTAACAATATTTAACGATTTTATTTTTTTATTTACACCCATTAAACGGTAATACACCTCTAACAATTTGATTTTACAAGCGGTTTGATTATTCTGCATGCATTTTTTTTCTACGGTTTATTATTTGCTAGAAAATATAAAACTCTTAGGGTATCATTTGTTCTTTAGGTGCGCCATATAATATTTAGGATAAACCAGGAAACCATTTTCTTCTAATCCTAATCGCTATCTTTTCAACCTGGTTTACGATATTTCATTGTCAAACAATATTAGTCTCGGTTACCAGAGTAAGCGAACAAGTATTCGTATTATCTATTTTATTTTTTTTTTACAAAATGTGTTTTGTTAGATTCTGCTTGTTATTTATTTAATTTCAAGCAGTTACTTTTCTTCTCCCTATATTATATGTTATTCACCCATCCCGTGTAACAAAAATGTAACTTTGTTTGCAGCCCAAAAACGCTTATATTCTATACCCGAAAAGTTTCATCTGACGGGTCTTTACTTGGGAGGTTTTTTTATGATTAATTTCAACACTCATCAGGTACCAGAAAAATCTGTCCCGAAAAGTACTGGAATTTTCAAATTGGATGTAAAAAATTTTGTCACCGAAGAATCTTTCAGAACTCTTGTTTCCGTTGAAAGAAAAAGAACTGAGCGTTCAAAAAAACCTTTCATGGTGATGCTTTTAAATGTTTCTTTTATTGCAGATGCATTAAAGCAAAACAAATTTGACAATTCTTCAGCCTGTGTTCTCTATAATACCATTGCCCAATCCATCACTTCTGTTACGCGTGATATCGACATAAAGGGCTGGCATGTAAAGGGTAAAACTATCGGTATCCTTTTTACAGAGATTTCGGTTGATTCTAAAAATAAAATTCTCGAAAAGATTAAAAACAGTCTGATTGAAAATTTGTTTCCCGAGTATGCTTCTTCGATTGGTATCTCATGCTCATGTTATCCAATCGATAATGTTACAGAAAGTGATAAGCTGGAGATCTTTTACCCAGATCCGGCCAGAGTTTCAGTCAAAAAACATCTCAGGATTATCGCAAAACGTTCTATTGATATTTTGGGGAGTCTGGCAGGTCTTCTAATTTTCTTCCCTGTTTTTTTAATTGCTTCGATACTTATAAAAACCAGTTCAAAAGGATCGGTTTTTTTCAGGCAGAAGCGTGTCGGGAAAGGCGGAAAGGTTTTCAATATCTATAAGTTCCGTACGATGACTGTGCAGAATGATGAATCTGAGCACCGCAAATATATGCAGGATTTTATAAAAGGCCAGGCAGAGGGAATTGTCAATGAGGAAACCGGTGATGTCGTTTTTAAACTGACTAACGATTCACGTATCACAAAAATCGGAAAACTCCTGCGAAAAACCAGCCTTGATGAACTACCGCAGTTTATAAACGTTTTGCAGGGAGACATGTCTCTTGTAGGACCCAGACCTCCTATTCCTTATGAAGTTGAAGAGTATGAATTATGGCATAAAAGACGTGTTCTTGAAACCAAACCAGGCATTACCGGTTACTGGCAGGTTGAAGGACGCAGTGTTACGAACTTTGACAATATGTGCCGAATGGATCTGCAATATATTGCGAAGCAGTCTACAAGGCTTGACCTGAAATACATAATTAAAACACCCGTTGTTCTATTAACAACAAAGGGCGGATATTAAATTGACTTTTAATTATGAATGAGGCCGGTTTTTCAATCAGTTTCAGGACATATTAGAAGATATTTTCTATTCCGATTCTCGTTGTGTAATTACCATAATTAACCTGAAGGGAAACTTCCATGGTACAGATTGGTGTTATTGGTTATGGTTACTGGGGGCCAAATATTGTCAGAAATTTTTCGGCAATTGATGGAGCTAAGGTAGTGATGGTGTGTGATCAACGGGCTGAAGCTCTTGGTTCGTTAAAAAAAGCTTTTCCTGATATTGAAACCACGACTTCACAGGAAATCATACTTAAATCACCGAGAATCAATATTATTGCCATTGTAACTCCGGTATCCACCCATTTCGAACTGGCAAAAAAAGCCTTAATCAATGGAAAACATGTTTTTGTAGAAAAACCATTCACAGACAGCTCAGTTCAGGCAAAAGAGCTTATAGATCTGGCCGAACAAAAAGAGCTCAAAATAATGGTTGATCATACATTCCTTTTTACAGGCGCAGTACGGAAAATAAAGGAAACTATAGATAACGGGGTTTTGGGAAATATCTTCTATTACGATTCAACAAGGGTTAATCTTGGATTGTTTCAGCATGATGTAAATGTTGTGTGGGATTTGGCTCCTCACGATTTCTCTATTATGGATTATCTTCTGAAAGAATCTCCTGAAGCTCTTACGGCAAACGGAATTGCTCATGTAAACAAAATGGAAGATATGGCTTACATTACTATCTATTTTCCCAACAAGCTTATTGCTCATTTTAATGTAAACTGGCTGTCACCGGTAAAAGTACGTAGCACGCTCATTGGCGGTAAGCATAAAATGCTTTTATGGAATGATGTCAATGTGGACGAAAAAATTAAAATTTACGATAAAGGTGTCAATGTTGAAAATCGTGAAAGCGTTTACAAGCTTCTTGTAAGCTACAGATCCGGAGACATGTATGCTCCACGGATTGATAATACTGAAGCACTGAAACTGGAGTGTCAATATTTTATTGATTGTATAAATTCAGGGGAGACTCCAATCAATGATGGGAAAGCGGGTTTTCGGGTTGTAAAACTTCTTGAAGCCTGTAAAGAATCTTTGAAACACAGGGGCAAACTGATCAATTTGACCGAAAAACCGGAAAGCGTATTGATATAATCATTCTTTCCGACTTCGAAAATTATGGCTTTTACTATCTTGATTTTAATCTATTCTTTATAGATGTTTTTTTTTGTAATCTTCAGGGTTTCCGTGTTCCCAGGCGGATAACCCGTATCGCAGCGGGCTGAAAGGACCCGTTTTTACAAATTTCCGTTTATAACCTTACTGAAAACGGAAATTTTTTGCGGTTAGGGACCGTGACAGGGGAAAGGTGTATTCAATCGTTAACCCTGCTCACATACTAATAAGATAAATTTTATAAATTCGAAACAGGAATAGAACATTGAAGTTTTGGGGGCGTGTGGAAACCTGTGTATAACTCAAATTTAAAACCATTATTGATTATGCAAATCTCTTATGTCATTCTTTTTTAATTATATAGATAAAGATCCGGACTGTCGGTTCACCAGAAGTGTATTGGTACAATTAGAGGCTATAATGATCAAATCCCGACTTTGTCCGCAAAGTCGGGGGCTTGCGCGCCTGGCGAACATGATTATTTATTATCCACATCTACATCTTTTGGAGCTTATACTTATGGTAAATTTAGACTCTATATCATCTGATGTCACTTTCGGCAAAAATGTAAAGCTCTCGAAATTCATAAACCTGTATGGATGCTCCATTGGAGATAACACCAAAATTGGCGCATTTGTAGAAATACAAAAAAACGCGAGTATCGGAGCAAATTGCAAGATTTCAAGCCACTCGTTTGTATGTGAAGGTGTTACAATTGAAGATGGTGTATTTGTTGGACATGGTGTCATGTTCACAAATGACAAATACCCCAGATCAGTAAATCCCGATGGGTCAATGCAAACTGAAGAAAACTGGGAGGTTATTCCTACCCTTGTAAAAAAGGGAGCTTCAATTGGCACAGGAGCTGTTATTATCTGCGGTATCACTATCGGCGAAAACGCTCTTGTTGGAGCAGGCGCAGTTGTTACAAAAAATGTACCTGATGGTGCAACCGTTGTTGGTGTTCCTACAAAAACAGGCTAATTCGAAATATTAAAAACCGAAAATCTAAATTCCAAATTCTACCAACTTTGGCTTACAAAATGCTTCCTGTTAAAAGAAATATATTC
>DATGNN010000271.1:0-14609 GCA_035306725.1 Chitinispirillaceae bacterium
CAGGATAGCACTGTTCAATTTGGAATAAATGGTTTTCACAGTAAAATGAAAAACCTTATTATTCAGGATAGAGAACATTACCTGATACCAACCTGGGATAATATCGGTGAAGCAACAATTTTCGGACTGGAATGCGAGGGAAAGGCATATTTAACAAAAAACATTTTGTTTGAAGGATCAATTCTTTACCAGGAAAGCAAAGATGAAAACACTGGTGAAAATAATGTTACACCACTTCCAACAGTCAGTGTTAAAGGTGGTCTCAGCTATATGGGACATGGTTTGACTCTAAGCGCATTCAATACTTACTGGCAATCTCTTGACGATAAGTATTCATCAAATCTTAATAAAACCACTGGCCATTTCCATATGGTTAATTTATATTGTTCATATAACTTTAACGAACTTATCCAATCTGATTTTTTAAAAGAATTATCTCTGATTTTGAATGTAGACAACCTACTTGATGAAGAAGTGTGGTTACCTGCCTGGGGCTTGTTAGTGGGAAGTAGAATACCTTATAACCAGGGCAGGGTAATCTATGGTGGCTTTAAATTTACGTTTTGAATGCTGTGAAGCAAAATACAATACAACCAGTCATGTAACTTCTGCAAAAAATTTTGCAGAAGTTCAAGATTTGTATTTTATTAGGAAAAAGGCTACAAGTATGAAATGGGTACCATTCACATTGCTTTTGTTAATCAGTCTGATTGCCGCACAGGAATCTTTACAATACATTACTGAAGATTCTGATCCGGTTTTGATCCTTACTGCCAGGGGCAGTATTTTTGACCAGGCCCGAAACGGACTTGTAAATGAGATTCGTGATGAATTCGCAGTCTCAATTGTTGAAATAAATGAAGAAACTTCATTGGAGGATATTGATAAGCAGATCAATGGGTATAAAGATACAAAAGCTGTCGTTCTTATAGGTAATAATGCAATTCGTACATATAAAAAATATTCCAGCCTATATAAAGAAAAAACAGAATCAGTACAGATAGTATCACTTCTTGCATTAGATATTCAACGAGCAGTTTCAGGTCTTGAAAATGTCACTGGTATTGCCTATGAAACGCCAATGGTTACTGCCCTGGTAAATTTCAGACGTGTTATCAGTAAGCCTCTGAACAAAGTGGGTGTTCTTTACCGAAACCCATTTAAAGAGTTCGTAAAACAGCATACTCTATTCTGTTCCAGAGAAGGTATAACAATTGAAGGAATAGAAATCAGTGACGATACATCGAAACATCATGAAGAAATCAACAATTCACTTCAAGTGTTGCTTAAAGAAAAGAATGTGGATGCATTCTGGCTTGTTAATGATAATGTATTGTTAAAACCACATTTACTTGGTAATGTCTGGATTCCTGTATTTAAAAAAGGGAAAGTTCCGCTTATTGCAGGTGTTGAGTCTCTTGTTGATCCTAAACTGGATTTTGGTACTTTCGCTGTCATTCCTGACCCGGTAGCACTAGGAGAACAAGCTGCTGAAATAATTTTTGATTTAAAATTAGATAATTGGGAACATAGTGGTATAATGATTTATCCGGCAATCTCCATGTATTCTGTACTCAATTTCAAAAAAGCAACAGAAATAACAGATAAAAAAAATCTTAAAACATATGAGGTTTCCAAGGTACTATATAAAAGTAAAAGATCAAAAAATAGATAATGGCAATTTAACTCAATATTTGGTGTCAAAAAATGGGAAATACTTTTTTTATCAGGAAACATGTTTTAATCCTGTTTTTTTTATGTCTCCTGACTACGAACCTGTTCGCACAGGAGAAACTTTATGTGTTTTATCCAACAATTTCCAATCCAGAAATCATAAAGGATTTGCTGGAAAAACATGTACAACGTACTGATGTCCTGGTGTTTAGCAAACATGATGATTTCATTACAAAAGTCAAAGCTGACCTGCCGGATGCTATAATAACCAAAACAGTACTGATCTTTGATCAACTCGGAAATTATGAAGTCTTACTTAATGGCCAAAGAAACGGGAAAGCTGAAACCAGATATGTGATTCTATCAATTAACAAGTCTCTCAATATTGAATCAATTAATACTTCTACTGTTATTGGAGTTGTCAATTTTTTGGGAAGAACTGGTATGGGATCATTTACTAAACAGTTTTTTTCTACTGCTCCAAGACTAAAAAGGGTTTCAAAAGTAGGAGATCTTCTTCCTTTATTATCACTTAACATAGCTGCTGGTATTTTGATTGAAGATGTCTTTGTCGATTACTTTAAATCTACATCCCAGTTAAATTTTTTTGTTACACCATTGCCTGTAATAATCAATGGTACGGTTGGTTTTGCGGTGAAAAAGGAGAGAAAAGCAGATAAGGCAGTTAATATTTTAAAGAAGAATGATAAAGAGATATGCGACCTTTTTCACATACAACAGTGGAAATAATCAAACCTTCATTGTTGACATCAGATATAACAGACAGATCGATCCACACTATATAATCTATTTTTGTCATACTATTCATGTTTGAAGCGGTGCTTAAGTTGAACAATCGTATAACACAGATAAAGATTCTGAAGAAGAATTATATAAACGCATTAAAATATTTTAATCTCAATTTATTTATTTAAAAGGTCTGTATTCTGCTACGATTCTGATTTATCCAATTAATTTCGACGAATTATCTAAATTTTCATCTACATATTTAGCGTTTTCCATTAAGGCGCTCATGACATCCAGTTCCATTTGTCGTGTTGTAGGTTTTTTTCCGGGCAAGAACTGAAAGCTACCGTCTTTCATTGAAAGGATATCAAAAACAGCCTGCTCTGCCACTTTTGAATTGGTCATAGCATATGTTATAAGACCTTCTTCAAAGAAGATCATTCCAACCGGATGAAGATTTTTCACGAGTAAACAACCGGTTTTTTTATTGATATCAATCATATGAATTATTTCTGATAAAGTTTCTTCTGTGATTCTTCCTTCAAGATATGAATTGGACTGATCTGACGATTGTTGTGGAGTGTCAAATTTTACCTTAACCATTAAAAGTATTTTATTAAGGTCTGAAACAGTGAATTTTTTACTGAGAAAAAAGGTCCGGTTATCAAAAGAATCATCTTTACTGATTTCTGAAGGATCTGTTACATTGTAAAAAACCAGCATGTAATCCTCAGAAAACATTTGTTCTTTCAATATTTCATAAATTTTTCCCTGAACATTCACTTCTATTTTCCAATCAATAAATATTATATCTGGTAAACTAAAAAGAAGGAAAGTACTTATTTGGTCTACATTTTTAGAAATTCTGACATGAAAACCAAAATTTTTAAGATATTTAATAAGTGTTATATGTTTATCATTAATATTTGAATACTTCATTTTTTTAATTTTTTTTGTAATTATCAGACAGTTTATTTTCTTTTTTCTACCGCGCTTTGATTTTTTGATTATAAATAATAATACAAACAGAAATGCCAGGGCAATCAGGAAAATGACTACAATTATAGTTGCTATTTGATCATTTTCAGATAATTCAGTTAAATAACCTTTTTGAGAAAGGTTACAGGCATCTTCTTTAGACAGGAATCCATAAGTTCCAAAAAAATCCACACAATACCACAAGCTGTCTTCAGATCTAACCTTTAATACATCTCCTGATCTGCCAATACCCAAAACCGGAAGGTCTGATGTAAGTTCTTTGTAAATATTAGTTGATTTTGAAGTTATTACTATTTCGTATTCCTCATTATCGGATGCAGATAATTGGGGGGATGCACTTTCTTCTTTGATGCTATCAGAGATTTTAGTAGAAGCCATCTGTTCTGTAGATTGTTTTTTTGTATCACGTTTTTGTTTTTTAATTTCAGTCTGAACCTTTTTATCTTTGGTAACAGTTTCCGAAGCGGAAACTCGCGGTTTTTTGTTTGAAACACTTTTCTTTTCAGCCGCAGCGATTTTTTTAAGCGGTTCTTCTTCTTTAACTGTTTTAGTTTCAACAACAGGATCAGCTGGTTGCTCTGACTCAATTGTGCTGGTAGTTACCGAGTCTGAAAGCGTCGGCTTTTGATCTGCAATATTATATTCGGGACTTTGTGGGCTCATGGAAACTTGCGTTTGAGGGACACTTTCGGTTTTTGGGTGAAAAGAAGCTATAACTTTGTTCCGAATCTGATTTTCCTTACTGATAGATCCATTTCTATTCCTTGAATAAAATACAGATTTATCGGTATATATGCTTTTATGTTTCAATTTCCAGTTATTAGCTTCTGTAACATTTATTATTGATGCAATTACATACCCAATTTCTGAATAATGAGGTTGTATTGCAAATGTACCTATTTTCGGCTCCAGTTCATAAAAATAATCGGATGGAACAGCAACCTGTATTTTTAATGGTGATAATACAGGTACCCAGGTAGAATTTAGATTTTTATTATTAATTATTACGTGATCATCAAGAACAATGATTAAATCAGTATTGTAGTGGTTGGTAAAATTGTCCACTATTGTTTTTATACTGTTTTGCGGATCGGAAGCTACAACCGCTTTCGCATGTAGATTTGAATTAAACAATGAGCTTTCATTTTGATATGATTTCACCAGTCCTCTGGATTTTGAAGAATATACAACTCCAATATTATGAGGTTTTTTTCCTGCCATCTTGTTAAAATTATCTATATAATTTCTTAATTTCGGTTCATATGAAACTATGCAAACATTTGACATGTCACCCAAATTAATACCTGAAAACTCATTCTCAAGAAAAATTGATGGTATCTGGTTAATATTCTGATTTTCCAGTTGGATTTTCTTCCATACTTTGATCAGGTCCATTCCCATAACTACAATGATTTTTGGTGAATTGGCTCGTATGGCATTTATAACCTCAGCTTCATTCCTGAAAACAGTCGATTTAACTGTTATGTTTTTGTTAATTGCTGATTTAATGCCTATTTCAACTTTTTTATATTTGGCACCATTTGAACGAATCAGCAGAATACTGTTCGCCTGACTGTAAAGTGAACAAGTCATAGAAATAACTAACAGGACTAAAAAACCGATCTTATTCATACCTGTGTTCCAGTTTAAAAATTAATTACAAATCATTTCATATAATCATTATAACTTAATATTGAATCTACGAAAACCTTTATGCACAACAATTAATACATAAGCATAATTTTCAAAAATACTCACCTTTGTATAAAACCAGTATATCTGCCAAAAATGCTTGTTGATTCTTTATGCAAGGCAGATTTCCATAGTTCTTAATCTTAATCAAAAGGAAAAATCATCTGCGTTGGCAATAATTAAAATACAAATGTTTTTCAAATAAAACTAATCTACAGAAAAAAATCTTGAAAATAATTAACTACTCTGATATGAAATCGTTTTTTCTTACAAGTTTTACAGCTTTTTGTGATGAAATCGTTACAAAAAAAACATTTTTGAACAGGCAGGACATCAAACCCCTGTAAACATTAATTACGGTATCTGAGTAATTAAAAAAAAACATCAAGTTTTCTGACTGCAGACACATTTATTTCCTATTAGAAAACAGGATTTAAAGTTAAAATAGGTGTGTTGAGAGACAAAAAGCAATAATCAGGATCAAAGAAAGGCCGTCATTTCAAAATAACCTTAAAAAAATAAACCAGACGATCCTTTTTCACGATTATCTTCACGAAATTAGCAAGGGTATAACCTGTTTTATGATGCATAGACAATCAAATAATCGAGTATTCTATACAGCGAATCCAAGCAAAACGTATTTCATGATTATTTTATTTGCTTTTATAGATTAAAACCGGATATGGTCAGAGTAGTTTCGTCAATTGTCTTTAATCTTTTTTCGCACTTCATTTTGGGAGCACGAATTGAAATTATTTTTGGAACGGATACTTTTTTTACGGGTTCAGCTAAAAAGGGAAAAAAATAATCCGTCACAGATCTCTCCTCGTTGATATTTAAAAGTCAGGATTGCCGGATAAATATCCCATGCAAACGAGATAATGATTTTTTTAAAGGATGGTCAGTGGTTGTAAGTGAAAAAGTCCTGTCCCATAAACACGCTTCTTAATTACAATAACTCAAAAACTAATTCGAAAATATCATTAAATTGATTCTAATATTATTAAACTTTAGGTACCAGGAGGCCAAACGTTTATGTCTGTACGTTCAATGATTTGTTTATTAACACTATCAATTTTTATGGGTGCTGTGAGTATTTATTCAGAGGATAATATGAAAACATCTGATTATTTAAATAAGTATTTAAAAAGTGATCAAAAAACCATAACACTTGATGAGCTTAAAAGTAAAATCGAAGAATTGGAAAACAGGATGGAAAAACTTGAAGAGAAACACAGGTTAAGAATTATACCGCTCCATCTCAAAAGGTAAGAGTTTTCAAAGAAATTCTATCACTTCCGGCTATATGAACACTTTTGTCCCTTGAACAGATTGGGAAGGGTATATATAATAATGAGTAGTACTATAAGAAGAACAGTGTCTTAATCTATTAAAATGAATGAAAGAAAACTGTTTTGAAAAAAAGAATTGAAGGAAAAAGATTACGGGAGTTACTGGAAATTATTTCGCGCAACAGGTGGGAACTTATACGAAAACAGCAAATAGAAACAAAGAATAATTCTGAAGATAACTGTGTAAACGAATCTTATCCTGAACAGAATGAAGCCGTTGTTGCAGAAATTAGTCCATCTGATGTAAAAATAGTATTATTTGCAGCACAAACAGCTTTTTCAGAATCAATTATAAAAATGTTCAGCAAAGAAACTGTTATTGCTCATTTCGAAGATCCGGAAAAAATAATAAACTTTTGCTGTGATTACGCTGTTTACAACATTTTGCTTGATATTGACCCCCCAAGTAATACCTACAGTGCCCTGGATGTTTTTTCATCTCTGAAAATACTTTTAACCAATGCCAGATTTTATGTATTCACAAAGCATGTATCTTTTCCAGAGGCTGTTACATTAAAGAAAAGGGGGGCGATAATTATGGAAAAACCGATTTTCCGAAAACAGGTGACATATATTGTAGATAAGTATTTGCATGAAACAAGAGGAATTGATTAAACGAAAGAAGCTTTTGTACGCATATCAGAATGTTAATCTAATGATATTTCAATATTTTGCTCATCAAAAATATTAATATGAAGAATTAATAAAAAATAATATTTCACATATTGTGAAACGCTGGTAAAAAAAATGGGTAGCAAGTTATTACATTTCTTGTTGAATTTTTCTGAAATTTTGGTACTTTTTCATATCCTGGCAGTTTAAACGATATCCTGAACAGATACTATTTTTTACGGGGTTTGTTTTGCATGTTATGCATCCGTTTTTTTAAAAGTTGTCTGGCGAGTTCCTGCATATCTATAACCAGATCTGTTTCATCCACGATCTCTCTTCCAAGAAGCGTCTCAATAGCATCTTCCATAGTTGCAATGCCAACATAATCACCATACTCATTTATTATGAATGCAAGATGCCGTTTGCGAGAAATGAGTCGGTCCAGTAATGTGTAAACAGAAAGTGTTTCCGGAATAAAAACAGGTGATGATGCCAGATCCTTTAGTTTTATATCCGGTTTTCCATGTGCTATACTGAGAATTATATCACGTCTGAGTACAACACCGGTTATACTGTCGGAGAGTTTATCAAAAAGAGGTATACGTGAATAATGTAAAAATTCTATATCGTGAATAACAGATTTAGCTGTTTGTTCTGGAGGAAGTGTGTAAACAACAGTTCTGGGAGTCATAATCTCCTTTATAAGAGTCTTTTGAATTTTAAACAAGTTGTTTGCGAGTATGAACTCAGATGATTCAATGGCTCCACTGATATGTCCAAGTTGAAGTGAACTGAGAATGTCTTCTCTGGTTATACTGGAAACAGGATTTTTCCGTGATATCAATTTTGCTAACAGATTAACAGGGATAACAATTGGCTTAAGAGTAATGATTAATACCTGAAGAACCCACGATGACCATGGCGCAAGTACTTTCCAGTAATTCGCCCCAATTGTCTTTGGAATTATTTCTGAAAATATTAAAATCAATAAAGTGAGGGCAACAGAGAAAACTGCTATCCATCTGTTTCCAAAAAGTTCTAATGCTATTGAACCTGCGATAGCAGCACCAGTTGTATTAGAAATGGTGTTGAGAGTCAGAATGGATGAAAGAGATTCATTTATCTGATTTTTTTGTCTGTTTAACAGATAACCAGCCTTCTTTTTATGCTCAATTAATGTCTGAATATATGGACGGGTAACAGAAAGAATTGTTGCTTCAAGAAGTGAACAGATAAAAGATAAAAAAGTAAGACTGAAAACTACAATAATTAAGGATAGCATTTATTACCGTTTAAAAACTTATTTTCTGAGTGATTATTAATAGTGATTAATATAGTATGTTAAAGGTTTTTTCAGAGTTAAAAAGAATAAAAATAGATGTAAAAGTTATTTTGATTAAAATGCTGGACACCAAAATATTTAGCGTATTGAAAAAAAATTGCAAAGTATTGCACAAAGTCAGATAAAAGAGAACCTGTTATAAATTGAAAAAATAAAATTAATGCTATGATTTTTTTTTGTTAATTCGTTTCTTATGAGAAAATAGTTTGATGCCTATATGTTTGTGTCCCATAACTAAACCTATTAATGCGCCAAAAACTGTACCAAGCAGATGATTAAAAATAAGGCGAAATGTACCATAACCTAAAGAAAATAGTATTTTAAAAATTCCTGTGATTAAACTGATAAGCGCCGAAACAAGCCGAACTGGAAGTGAAAGTAATTTGCAGATCATATTGTACTCCTTATTCTGAATCAAACAGATTTGTATTTAAAAAACATCCATCAGGCAATGTTTAAAATATTTGATTTCATATTGAATGTTGAAAAATTCTTGAATCGGATCTGAATATAATAGCAAATGTGTTTCCTGTATAATAAAATTGGCATTGAAATAATCTGCCCGTCTTACTTATGATTATATAGTATAGTCTTTTTAATATGATAAAACAACTGATATATTTGGTGCCAAATTGTAACTTTTCATCTTAAAACTTTGATAATACATCATAATTGTTTAAAATGGCTTCTCAAATTTTGAAAAATCACAATCTCCATATTTTTAGCATTTTCAAAACATTCCTGTTAATAAGTATGCAAAGCGATGTATTAAATTTTGATTAATACAGTTTTGATTTCGTAATCAGATATCAAAAAATTATTGAAAATTGTTATTGATAGCTTTAAAAAACGATAAATGTAGTTTGATTAAACATTAGTTTTGGTATTCATAAGGCAATTTATATATTACTTGATTCAGGCGATTTCTTTACGCAATCTGCTTCTAAGGAGATTGGTATAAGGTGTTTATGTCTGCGCTTGGCCGTATCGCCTGGTAGATATGACCTTAACAGCCATTGAACCCTTTTTGCGCCGGTAGCTCTTATGCCGTTTGCCGTCAATTAATCGTCTACGTTTAGGTTATAATTCAAATCAAAAATTTTGTATTGGAGTTCGCAAATAATGAATGTTGCTACAATGCTGACTGCATCACGGATTGTTATAGCCCCTGTCTTTGCATTCTTTTTTATAACAGGTTATCAAAATAATAATATTGGATTGATCTGGATCGCTGCCGTTTTGGCAATAATGATAGAAATTACAGATCTCTTTGATGGCAGAATCGCAAGAGGGAGAAATGAAGTAACTGATTTCGGAAAAGTGTTTGATCCTGTTGCAGATAGCGTATCCCGTCAGACGATTTTTATTTCATTTATGGTTTCAGGGATAATTCCTTTATGGATGTATCTTTTGTTTTTTTATAGAGATGCTTTCATGCAATTGCTGAGAATTATTTGCGCAAGTTCCGGAGTGGTACTTGCTGCCAGAAAGTCTGGGAAAGCAAAAGCCGTATTACAAGGTGCAGGCGCTTTTTGTGTCATATTTATTGTTATACTTGAACTTCATGATATCCCTTTACCTGAATCAATACTTGGATACCATTTGGGGTTTTGGATTTTGTTAATTCCGGCTATTTTTACACTTTTATCTATTTTTGATTACATAGTTCCAAACAGAGCACTCATTAAGAAAATGATGAGATCCAATAGATAAATACAGTTAGAAAAGTAAATCCATAATGTCTGGATACACAATTACCTGAAAGCAGCCATTTTTTTGTTTGTTGGTAATAATGGAAAAAAGGTTATGGCAGATGGCAGGGGAGGGATGGACGTATTTGAACTTGTCAACGACCTCTTTTTTATGGAATTTTGGTTAATCTTTTATGCTGTGGAATATGTTTTTTTATTGAAAAAACGAATGTGTTACTAAAACAAGCATACAGGGATGCTTTGTATTTTATGGCCTAAAACCCACTCATTTTAGTATATATCATGACATTTCTGGATAATATTATTAAAGAATCACCTCTATTCAGTATAAAAAAACAATCATGTTGTGGGCAATAATTTGTTAAAATGTTATTATTTCTTATCATTATGATTCTGAAGCGGCGAATTGAATATCGTGGAAATATTTATACCGTTTATTGAGCGCTAGAAGATCATCATGAGAACCTCTCTCGACTATGGAGCCATTTTCAAGAACAAGAATCGTATCTGCATTACGAATTGTAGATAAGCGATGTGCAACAATCAAAGCGGTCCTGTTTTCTATTAAGTTATTAATTGCAGTTTGAACAAGCTGTTCAGATTCAGTATCCAGTGCAGAAGTTGCCTCATCCAGAATGAGTACAGGTGGATTACGAAGCAATGCTCGTGCAATGGAAATTCTCTGACGTTGTCCACCCGAAAGCATGACACCTCTCTCTCCAATAATTGTATTAAGACCATCAGGAAGCTTTTCGATGAATTCCCATGCATTTGCAGCATGAGCAGCTTGTGTAACCATCTCAACTGATGTTCCTGGGAATCCGTAGGCAATGTTATTAAAGATTGTTTCATTGAACAGAACTGTTTCCTGGGATACAATACCAAACAGATTTCTCAAACCTGCTAAATTCATCTTTCCTATATCTTTACCATCAATTAAAATTGATCCGTGCTTGATATCGTAAAAACGAGGCAGAAGATCGAGAATAGTACTTTTCCCAGCACCACTTGAGCCTACCAAAGCAACAATAGAACCTTTTTTGATTGTAAAACTAAGGTTATTTAGAACGATCTCACTGCATTGTGGATATGAGAATGTAATATTTTTTATTTCTATGGAATTATTAAATTTTGGTGACTGTTTAGATTCCAGAGATTTGCCAAGAGATTCAATTGGCGAATCAAGAAGAGAAAAAACCCTCTCTGCGGCTGCAAAACCTCGTTGAAGAGTATTGTTTATGTTTGTCAGAGCTTTCAGGGGTGTAAAAGTAGAAAAGAGAAAAATCAGAAAACGAACGAAATCCTCAGCACCGAACCCCCCTTTGGTAAGAACCTGGTTTCCACCATACCATAATAGAATTATAACAACAACAACACCAAGAATTTCTGTTAGCGGACTTGAGATCGCTCCGATACTTGTTGATCGATATGAATGATGAATAAATTTTTCGTTTTCTTTTTTAAATTTATCTGTTTCAATTTCATTCATATTGAACATTTTAACAGCACGTATTCCGCTGATTGTTTCATGAAGAATAGATAGAAGGCCGGCCATATATTCAAGTACGCGCTTGCTTCTCCGACGGACTACTTTGCCAATCTGTGCGATTAAAAATCCAAGTAACGGAAAAATCACAAAAATTGCCAGAGTCAGTTGAATATTAATAATGAACAATGTGGTGATAAAAAAGAGCACCCGCATTGGTTCAATAAACAGTTTGTCAAATGTACCTGTCATTGAAGCATTAATATTTGAGACATCGTTCAGAATAAGGGATATGATATTACCGGATTTGGTTTTATCGTAATAAGGTACCGGTAATTTCATGGCATGTTCGAAAAGCTGATTACGCATGTCCCGAACAATTTTCAAATTTAATTTTGCCATCACCAGTGTTTTAAGGTATACAAGGATGTTTTTTGCGAAAAAGGTGGAAGCCATAAGCACGCATACAATTTTTAATGAATCAATAGGTTCGGGGCGTCGAACAAGCTGATATGTCCAATATTTAAGAATTTTATTTAAATTTTCTAAATTGAAATCGGGTATTTCTGTACTTAATGGGGACGTATCAAAAAGCGTTTGGACAAGGCTTGCGCCAAACCATAATGAAAGGGTTTCAAAAATAACAACAAGAAATGAAAGGAAAATAGAAAATAAGACCAACGGCCAGTACGTGGTCAGATAGCGCAACATTCTTTTATATAAAGAAAAACTATTCATTGGAAAAATTGAATAAGATAGCGTTAGGCATGTTGTTTTTTGGCTGTTTCTTCATCCCAGATCAGAATGGAACCACAATTCTGACATAATATAAGTTTCGTACCACGTTTAATCTCGTTGTATAACTGAGGTTCAAGGATTTTAAAGCAAATAGTACAATTCTTAGAATTTGAAATGAGACTGATTGCACGTCTGTTTTTTCGTCTTTTTCGTATTAATTCGTAGGTACGGTATACAGATTTTCCGATTTTTGGAACAATATCTTCGCGTTCTTTCATTATTTCTGAAATATTTGAATCAATTAATTCGATTTTGGCTTTTAAGTCTTTGATTTGTGGCCCATTCGTATTTATAATTTTGTCATATTCTTCACTGGTTTCATTTTTAGTAGTATTAAGCATTTCCGATTCATGTTGAAGGTTTTTTTTACGAATAACAGCAGTATTTATCATATTTTTTTGTGCTTCAATTTCTGCATGAACAGCATCATATTCGCGATTCGTTTTAATTGAACTTAATCTACTCTGACTTTTTTCCAGCAGCGCGTGATTTTTATTAATCTGCTCATCAATTTTTCCTGTTTCGTTCTCTATTCCCTCAAGTTTTTTAATTGTTCTCTCTAATTTTAAACCAATATCGTCTATTTCTTTTTGTAATTCTATCACTTTAGAAGGAAATTTTTCCTGAGCCATCTCCTGTTCATGTATACGAAGATCAATTTCCTGCAATTTTATTAAGTATTCCAAATCCTGAATCATATATCCTCCAAATACCTGAAATAAAAAAAGCACCTCCGAAAAGGTGCTTTTATTTTAAGAGTTACTTTGCAGACCTGATTTTCTTAACCAAACTTTATAGGTTTGCAAAATACCTCCTGATAACAAGAATGTAAAAAATGGGCCCACTAGGACTCGAACCTAGGACAAACGGATTATGAGTCCGCTACTCTAACCAACTGAGTTATGGGCCCTCATAGGTATGTATAAAATAATTTAAGAATGTGGTAGATAGCAATACCGAGATTATCAAAAATTATAATCATTTTTGGATAATGCTTAAATGTTATGATTAATGTGGAATAAAACTGATTATGTATGGGAGGCGATTAATTGGTTAAAGCCTGGCGAAACGGCATTATCGCAGCCGAAAGTGGCTTTTGATGACTGTGAAAGGTACTTTGGGATCGGTTTTATCGAATACTTCCTCTGTATTTGGTAAATAAAATTTGACTATGCAGTGTTATTTCAATATCAGAAATTATTAACAAGCCGTTTTTTGAACATCAATCCAAAAAACGGCTTGTCTTTCATTAATACGAAAGGATATATAACTATTTATTAAAAAATCATGGTATAGATAAAATACGCTTTACCGTTTTAGTTCTGGTATCATATTCCAGAAAAACACCTGTAGCACGTTGCTGTCTGCCTGCTTTATTGGTTAGGCGTGGGTTGATACATCCCCTGATATCTACTAGAAGAACAGGGTTTTTGGGTAAAATATTTTGTTTTGCCAAATTATACTTTTTGGAGTCTGGGTACTTATTCATGACGCTTACTGTAATGGTGAATTCTTCCGGAGGCAAAGAAACTTCCCATAAATCATTAGAATCGCAAGCTGTAGCAACTATTTGGCCATCTGAATCAAATACTGTATTATTAGGTAAAAGTGTATCCTGCTTAGTCCAGAAAAAACTGGCTGTCTTATTATTATCTGATTCTATAAAAGCGGTCTCAATTTTTTCCCGTTTAATTCGTTCCATGGATAAAATACCAAAATTAACCAGCCAGTTGAGCTCTTTCCGTATGCACTCACTGAACAGAAAATTTCCTTTAGCAAACTCTTCTTTGTTAATAGTAAAAAGGAGCACGTTGGGGTATTTATTTTGATCGTTAGGGAAAAAAATTTGAACCATGACCGCAGGGTTGTAATGGCTTTTAAAGGAGTAAATTTTAGTGCAATTTAAAGAATCCGCATTGTTGTATCCTGAGTACTCAAAAAAATAATTAGTTCCTAATTCTCCATATTCTTCGATAACACTGATATCAACAGATTCACAATCGTTTAATAGAATGCCAAAAACATTTTGAGGCCCGAGGCATGCATTTGCAATTGCAGGAATAATTGTAAGGATAAATAAAGTTGTAAAAGATCGTTTCATAATACACACTCCTTTTTAATATGATCCGTTCGAACAGTTGTTTATTCAATTCTATAATGTGTGAGAATTACAGATTGAACACTTTTTTTAATAT
>DATGNN010000272.1:0-2411 GCA_035306725.1 Chitinispirillaceae bacterium
TTTTCCTTTTTTTTCGGGGTCTTCAACGGCCCATTGCGCCTTTGCAACTCCGTTTTCGTTTCTGGTTTCAACTGAAGTAATACGCAGTGGAGTGTTTGAGGAAACATCATAGATGTCAAATGTAACGGAAGCTTTTTCCGGGTAGTTTTTAATATCCGCAGAAAGTTCTATAATATCCCCGGTAACCGCTTTATCAGCAGATTCCGCTTTGAGTTCATCAGTTGTGTGTTCCCATTTGGGATTGCTGATTTCAAGTTGTCCGGTAATTACTTCAAGGTCATCGGTAAGTGGGGCTGGTTCCTTTTTTACCATTTCGTCTTCAGGTGAAGTATAAAAGAAACTATAATCTATTGGTTTTAAAAGTTCTTTAAGATCAGGATCAAGTTCATAACCGCAAGGTAAATAAAGAGCGGATATGACCCCATCATTGAACAACTTTTCTATAAGGGCGATCCTGCCATTACGATCATCGTAACCATTACAGAACATGTTGACATCGTAGTTTATCCGTTCATAAGGATCGAGATCAAAAAGGATCTGGTCGGTATGGTAAATCAGGTCTTCCAGAGTCATCTCCGACAGGATATCCCTGATATCTTCGAAATCATTTGAAGCCATTTGGCAAAAGTCGTTAAACATGGTAATTAATGATCCTGTTTTATTTTAGTTTTCAATAGTTTTAACTGATTAATAATGCTTAAATGCAACTGATTTTTATTAATTTCTACATCGCCCATACTCTGTAAACCCCAGATCCATAGAAATTACCATTTTACAAATCCCGATTCGGGGGATTCTGGGGGCAAAGAAACGTATAAACATCCTGATTAGAATTAAAATAATACAAAAACCGGTTTTGAAATGTGATGATCATCACATTTGTGCATTTTTTTAAATGATAAATGTAAAAAATGAATAGGACTAAATAATACCTGAATCGAATGATAAATTTACAATTCGTC
Source organism: Chitinispirillaceae bacterium (assembly GCA_035306725.1). Classification (GTDB taxonomy): domain Bacteria; phylum Fibrobacterota; class Chitinivibrionia; order Chitinivibrionales; family Chitinispirillaceae; genus JAAYEB01. The sequence goes on from DATGNN010000272.1 coordinate 963, forward strand.
GCTAGTGGTACTACCGTATGAAGGGTTTTATGGCTATGAGGTCCATATATCCAGCTTTTTTTCCGGAGCCGGAAATCGGGGTTGGTATCGGAACAGGATCATGGAAACACAGGATACGGAATCAATGCTTATCCCAAATTTCGATTCACGTTTCACAATTTTTAAAGTGCAATGTACGTTTTCTATATTAAATTTGCTGGAATATGAAAACTTATACATGCAGTCTCAAAATTCAAAACCTGGTACAGGTCAGCTGGATATCAAGATATTTATTTACACAAATCAGGTATGTCTTATTGTACCAGTCGTACAACTGGTACAATAAGACTCTGATTCTTAAAACCATCTTTTTTGGTACAAAAACAGTTGTTTAAGGGCTAAAAACAGTGGCTTTTTCGTTTTGGTATCTTTAACGATAAACACTTATCGCGGTCCGACCCGAAATTGTTCCGAAATTCAGTTATCGATAATAGGTACCAGCGACATATTTCCATTGGTCCGTGTTTTTACAATGTAAACACCTGATGTTTTCATATTTAATCTGTTGCTGGAATTATTATGCCTATTCGAAACGACTTTTCCATTTATTGAATAAATGGAAATATCCTTGCCGTAAGAGTTGATCATTACAGAATTAGCTACTCTTTTTGATTGTGATGGTTTGTTTACATTATTTTTGAGACGAGGAACATGATCAAGATCAGCCAGTCCCAAAAACGCTTCCGCGTATCGTTCTCCGAGTACCTTTACACCATCACAGGAAAAATGTGCATTCCATTGATCACCAGGTCTCATTGCCAAACCTTGTGAAGATGCCACAGCACAATTTGGATATTCTGATGCCAGTTGATTTACCAAAGGATTGTGAGCACTACAACAGGCACCAGGTGCCTGCAACAGTTCACCAACAACAATCGGAATATCACCAAGACCTAAATCAGATTTCAGATTGTCAAAAATTTCTTTTGTTGTTCCAACCCACCAGTTATTGCCGTTGTCAGCTTCACCCTGATGAAAAAGTATTCCTTTTATAACACCCGTCTCTTGTGCGATTTGGCACCGTTCAAGCATCCAGTCGTATACAAGACGATTCTCATCTACTAATTCCTGATGAGCCCAGTTATCGTTCGGCGAAAGCCTTCCTGAACCCTTTTTGAAAACATTTATCGACTGCCCTGAAAGCGCACACGGTATAAAGCCGATTGTGATATCCTGCCTTATAGAATCAAGCAACACCTTCGCAAAGTGATCTGCAGGCCCTATACCCTCACTGCAGTTATGATATGGAGGTGTTGCTGTATACCATTGATCAGCTTGTCTGTTGAAATTAACGCCGCACGCTTCTGATGTCTGATTGCACGATCTGAATGCTAAAACCTTTACCCGATCATTTGGCTCACATTCATTACCCAGAACCTCTTTGCAGCCACCTGCCATATTCGATTGTCC
>DATGNN010000273.1:0-2444 GCA_035306725.1 Chitinispirillaceae bacterium
CCGGTTTTTATCAAAGTTTTATTCAATGGTTTCTGGGCAGCATAATTCTTGCAGTTATGTGCGGTATGGTTGTTTTTACTGCTGCATACCCTCTGTTCAAATCGTTCAAACCCCTGAACTCAGTTTACAACAACAATAAAAATTATTGAAAACTGACCTTGTGTGATTTTGTTTTTTAGTTTTGTTTACTGCTTCTTATACAGACTGTTAAATGTATCTCTTAACTGTGTCAGGATCATCCTTACAGCATTTTGTTTTTCTATGTTGTTATTTTCATCCAGCACACTATAACAATAATCATACAGACAGAAGAGTCCGTCAGAAATATCATCTTCGACTTTAAGAGCCTGTTCAAGAGTTGCAAGAATGTTCAGAGCACGGTCAATAAAATTTCTTTGTAATGGTGGCCCGGAGCAAAGGCTTCTTGAAATATAATTTACACATTTTTCGTGGAGGATACAGATAAGGCGTGATGATGAAGAGCTTCTGATCTGCATCTGTTCATATGTTTTAAGATATCCTTTAACAGAATTCATTGCAGACAACTCATTTTAGCTCAACAATCCCAGAATGTGATTCTGAGAAATTTCATTAAACCTGCCGAAAGCTCTTGAGCTGCCTTCTTCAAGAAGCTGCAGACGAATCAATTCCGATAAGCCTTTTGCCATGTCCTGATCACGAAGAACCGATTCTGCTGCCTGAGTATTTATGACTGCTACCGAAAGATTGTTTACTGAAGATTGCAGTCTATTTACTGATGCACCCAATGTGCTTCTTTGAACACCTATAGATTTGATTGCATTATCCAGCGATTCAATTGCGGTTTCGGCATCCGATACCGTTGCAATAGAATTTCCTGATAACCCCAATGCGACAGAGCGCAAATCAATCGATTCCAGTTCAATCTGATTGTCACTTTCAGGGCCGGTTTGAATTTTAGCTTCACCAGATGCCAATTCATCACCTGATGCCACTCCTTGCCGGTTAAACCGGGCAGATTCTGCTGTTCGGGTAATCTCTTTGCCTAAAACTTCATACTCTTTATTTAATGCCGCACGATCGTCATCCGTTAATGTACCATTTCGGGCCTGAACTGCCAGTTCCCTCTGACGCTGAATCAAACCTGAGATCGCATCACCAGCTCCATCAGCAATATTTAATGACGACATTGCATCTTCAATATTTCTGGAGGCCATTTTAAATCCTCTGATCCTGCTTCTTAACACCTCTGAAATTGATAAACCCGCAGCATCATCACTTGCCCGATTAATTCTTGAGGCAGTAGACAGTTTTTCCAAAACCTTTTGAAGTTCCCTGTTTGTTTTCTTTAGAACAGATTCCGTTTTGCGAACAGTAAAAGCAAAGTGAGGATTCCCTGTACTCTGGATCTGCATAGAACACCTCCATGCCATGAATCTAATTTTCCTTATTAATAATATCGGTTTTTTAGACTGGAACTTTAGCGGATTTTTTAATAAGTGGTTTTTTAATGTAATTGCAAAATTTTCGCCATAATCGGCCTGAAAGGATGGATAACTAAAACCAGTTTACCAAAAAAGCATTTTTGATATGATCGATTTTTTCTCCAACAATTCCAATTACATCAAAACGGCATGGCGTTTGGGATAATTTGTGTTCTTTCATGTATTGCATTGCTACTTTTGCCATGGTTTTTTGTTTGGGAATGGTAACCCAGGTCAGAGGATTTCCATATTTTGAAGTACGGGCAGATTTTACTTCCAGAAACACCAGTGTACCATCCGGATCTTTTGCAACACAATCGATTTCCCCCCTTCGCGAACGGTATTTCCTGCATACAACAGAGTATCCTTTAGACAACAGGTATCTAACAGCAAGATCTTCACCCCAATCACCTTTTTCATGAGTGTTCATGGTATCATTTCTTCTGTAATTCACACCGATTAACCTTTCCCTGTTTAAATTTCAGTTTTGGTCTCCATGTAGGATTCTTTGTCAAGGATGATTATTAACGTGCAGGAAAAATGCAGCTGCAAGAGTAATAAAAGCAATCCATATAAGCCACTGGTTTTTAAACATGTCTATCCAATATTGAGCCGAGAACAAAGAGTAATTGTGTGTTTTATGACTGCGACTTCTGCGATCAGTTATTCTACGGTCAAAATCTGTTTTTTCTTTTTTGTTCTTTTTCACCGACCTGAACATTACAGTTGCACGTTCTGCTTTCTCCTCCGGATCGACAGAATCAAGGTGCTCAAGCATCTCCTCGATAGTATCATATCTGTCACGTTTATCTTTTTTCAAAGCTTTCAGAATTATCAGCTCAAGTCTTTTGGGAGTATCTTTACGTTTCAATGATGGAGGTACAGGCAGTTCATGAACCTGTTTATAAGCCACAGCCATAGGGTTATTAGCAATAAAGGGTGGTTTACGGGTCAGCATTTCAAACATCAGAATACCGAGGG
>DATGNN010000274.1:0-5545 GCA_035306725.1 Chitinispirillaceae bacterium
TCCGTTACTTACATCTTTGGCAATGAATGAGTAACTATAGGTTTTTTTCTCAGTCGTTAAGTTGACCGGAATAGTGTCTCCGCCAGACACGGTACTGTAAGCACCGCCACTTTCACCGATGTTGGCATAAATCGTTCTCTCATGTGAAGCATATGCATCAAAGGAAAAATGGTACATGCATTCTTTTTCAAGCGTAATTGATGGCTGAGACAGTTTTACCTTATAGCTGTTTTCTCTGTCTGTGTTTGATAAACTTTCAATTTCGATTACATACTCACCTTCAACAATTTTTCCGGACGCACTTCCTTCAAAAACATCAAAAACCCAATCTGTTGAATCGGAAAAATCACTATTTTTGATTATATTACCACTGTCAGTAACAATTGGTGTTTCAGATGATGAAATGGTAAATTCCGGACTGATATCAGAAATTTTACCATCAGTACTGCTTACCATTATCTGGCACTTTTCACCTGAAGCCTCCTGAGGAATAATCCATGTATATTCATTGTCATTTGCAACTTTTTCTGTTATAGTTTTCCACGATTCACCATTAGTATTTGTGTACTTGATTGTAACATTGTTAAGAGAACCGACAGTAATCCATTTGATTTTCTTTTCAATACCCACATTCCATACTTCATCAAATTCCGGTTTTGAAATAATTATTCGTGTAGCGGTATCTTTTTCAAGCACTATGTCACTAAAGGCAATTCTGGCTTTCTGACTGGAAATGCCACAGTTAAACTGCAATTGAACATCATAATCAATATTATGTTCCATAAAGAAAGGTACATTATAGTTTTTTGGACTTTCTGTCAAAGCAACAGTTCCTGCAGATGTATCAGAATAGATAATTCCGTTTCCTTCCAACTGTGCCCTGATTACAACAGGTTCGGTTGAATAAGCTTTAAATTTGAGAATATAAGCTTCATTTTTTTCCAGTGTGATATTCCCCTGCTGTAATTGAGGTGCATTGTCACTTGCACCTGGAGTATTGATATCAATAAAAAAGCGACCCAATGGTTCAATTTTCCCGGTAGCATCAGCTCCATTTGTGTTAAAATTCCAAACATATGTCAAGCTGTCTGAAAAATCTCCGTTTATAATGAGGTTTTGTGTTTCCTGAGCTGATAATAGAAACACTATTACGGTAGTAATCAAAAATCCTGTACGCGATCCCATAGTTCTCCTCCTGTGATGATTTTTTGAATACAATGCGGATTTTTTTAGTGCATATATTTTATATACAGGTTCGAATTCGTGATTTATTTTTTAAAAACCCGGAAATTTCCAGAAAATTTACTATAATGCATATGTCTAAATACAAGCAATAATATATATAGTTTCAGATTCAACATTGTAACAATTCAAATCACATCTAAATGGAAAAGATTAATTGATCAGAGTGCATTTATTTAATGTAAAGGTCATATCTGTTTTAAACCGGCAGTGTTATTTAGACCTGTTGAGTATAACCAAAACTGCCGGCAAGTCAGTATTAAAACATAGTCAGGTAAATGACAAATTAAAAATCTCATAACCGTGTGATCGCCCCTTAAAAAACTCTGCATCCTCCAGGGATTATTTTTGTCAACCAGGAACATAACAGCCACTGTACATTGTATTTCTAAACTTGAAGTTAATTTGGTGGTCAATACTGCGAATTCATCACTTCCAGAAAGTAACAGGGTTGATTGGAGCAATTTTCCCTGCTTAAGGATCCAAAAACTACTTGAAAATGTAAAAGTCTAATGGAATAAAACCGGTTAAACGAAAAAAACTGAGGTCTACATTCTGTCTGGCAGGTAATTACTGATAAATTATTCCGTTTTCAATATCTGACTCTCGCGATAACCGGAAAATGATCTGAAGGGTACCGGCCATTAAAAGCACTACGGTCAATTTCTGAAGCAATTAAGTGAGTTGAAGCATCTGTAAATATATAGTCTATTCTCGGACCATAACGAAGTCCCAGAAACAGATTTAATGTACCGTCAAATGAATACGGGTTGAGTTTTCTGAAAACATCTATCATTCTGACAGAACTGTTTTGGTCGACACACGATAACTTTGTTTCACCTTTGAGATATTTTATTATGGAATCACGTTCAATTACATTGAAATCACCAGTAATTATTACAGGAAGAGCAGTTTTTCGGTGTACAATTTTATTTACCAGAAGGTTAATACTTTTCTGTCGTGAAAAAGCAGATTTATGATCAAGATGAAGATTAAACAGATATAATCCTTTTCGGGTGCTTCTTTCTTTAAACAGAGCCCAGGTACAAATTCTGGGTAATTTGTTTCCCCAGTGAGAAGATCCGGGAACAGATGGTGTATCAGAAAACCAGAATGTTTCAGATTCTATTATTTCAAATCGTTTTGTTTTATAAAGGATTGCAGAATACTCTCCTTTTTCAAAGCCATCATCACGAGCAGATCCCAGCTGACTATAGTGTTTTAGATCATCTTTTATATCATCCAGTTGAAACCGAAGAGCTTCCTGAGTTCCAATAATATCAGGACCTCTTTTATTAAGAAGATTCACAACCATAGGTCTGCGGTTTTCCCAGCGGTTTTTACGATCATGAGCTGCACCGTAACGAACATTATAACTCATTATATCCAGATACAGAATGTCACTCCCGTTTCGGTATCAACAGCCAAGTTACTGTTATTCAAGAAATTAGTTTCAAGTAAAATAAAATTGTCCACAAAACGGAATGCCTCAATGTAATTTATAAAGTATTTTAAAATTGAGTTGGAATACATCTTAGCTACAAACTATTATATAGATGAAGGCGTCTTTTTCAGAACAGGGTTAAACGGGGCATACAAATATTTGTACCAGCATCGTGAAAAGAAAGATTTTTGTGATTGCCGCTTTCCTGACAGTTTGTAACTGAGACTTAAAAAAATAATAGTATTGCAGGCAATTGCTTAATTTAGAAGTATATTTTTTTGCAATCACTTGTTTCAGCAGTTTCACAAAATTGTTGGAATTTCACACTATTGGACCTATTTTATAGGTTGTTTTTCATAGAAATTATTAGATGTGAACAAACCTTCATTACCTATAGCTGAAGAGGGAAGTCTTGGTCTGTATCTGAGAGAAATAGGCAAGCTCCAACCTCTTAGCTCTGAAGAAGAAGCCCGTTTAGCAGCCAATATTCGCAAGGGTGACAAAAAAGCTCTGGATAAATTGGTTAAAGCCAATCTGAGATTTGTTGTAAGTGTTGCACGTAATTACCAGAATCAGGGATTATCGCTGTGTGACCTTATTAATGAGGGAAATGTCGGGTTGGTGAGAGCTGCAAAAAGGTTTGATGAAAAAAAGAATTTTCGATTCATTTCGTATGCTGTGTGGTGGATACGACAAGCCATTCTTCAATCGTTAGCTGAACAATCCCGAATAATGCGTATACCTCTAAATCGCGCTGGTGCAATCCATCGTATTGGAAAAACTCAGATAGAACTTGAACAACGTTATAGTCGTTTACCCGACACATCTGAAATTGCCCGCGAACTGAATATTCCGGAAAGTGCTGTACAGGAAACCATTAATATTGCATCCAGTCACATTTCGCTTGATGCACCGTTAAAAGACACTGATGGTTCTACTGTAATAGACATGATTCAGAATCATCAACAGGGGAACAGACCCGATGAGGGAATTCAGGCGATTTCTCTTCATGCAGAAATTCATCGAATGCTGGATATGCTTACTGAGCGCGAAAAGGAAATAATTAAGCTTTATTTTGGAATTGATAATGAAGTTGCTTATACTTTAGATGAAATAGGCCGAAAATTTAATATAACGCGTGAAAGGGTCCGGCAGATTAAATCAAAAGCTCTTGAAAGATTAAAAGGTTTACCTGATGTTAAATCACTTGAAGCATTCAGGGAGTAAATTCATGACAATTATTTATTTGATCACTGTAGCACTGTTTTTATCTTGTGGCGGTCCAGGTTTTGTCGATACATCAAAATTACCAGATACATACCAATGTGAGCATATGAAAGAAATATGCAAAGAAGCACGCGATTTTGAAGTTCAATATTCGAAAATGTCTCAGGAAGAACAAAAAGAGTTTGAAGTCCTTTTAAAAACTTACAATAATCAGTGTAATGATGCATTGGAGGCATGCCGCAAAAGTGGAAAATAGTCGATTCAATCATTATTTTTATCTGTCTTAACCCAATAAAACAGAAATACCCTAATACATAAAATAATTCTAAATTATTTTTCTAGTTAAGAAAAAGTTCAACGGTTTTTTGTAGTTTTGACCAGTACATCATAAGTAACTGGATATTCCATATTTATTTTTTGATTTTGTACTATTTTGTACTTATATTAGTCATACGGGGATATATTCAGGGTATTTAGTTTAATCGATTTAGCTAATTTAAAAATATTAAAAACTTTGAACATTTTATCTTTTCCTGTAACAAACATGTTTTAATACCAAATAACAGGAAAAACCAAGAGGTTAGGGAACACTTTATGCGCAACCGGTTATTTTCCATTTCGTGGGTTTCACGAATACTGTTAAATATAAATCCCTTCGTTGCGCTCTCCGGGAAATCCTGTTTCAATAATCATTCAGGTTTTATTCAAACCAAATTCTCAAAACAGAAATACTCTCCTGAGATACTTTTTTTAAAAAGAACTTTTGAATTCTTCTCAAACTGCATTTCATCATTTATTGTTCATGTAATTTCACTTTTCGAGTTCTTTAGCAAAAACCATCCAGCCGATAGATACTTTTTTGTTATAATGGGCTATGGACTTGGTAATCCAGATATTGTGGAGTATAGCCTGAACAAACCAGAGTTTAACAGCTATTACCAAGGTATCTTAAAATTAAAAACAAGAAAAACTTTTTTTGAAGCTGTATTATTCCGGTTGTTTGGAAAATATCACTACTACAGAATTTTTCCAGCAGATATACATTAATACGGTTTTTGTTAGATTAAGAAATTTCAATTGGGGTTTAAGATGACTAACAGATTAAGCACTGAAAATTTTGCTAAACTCATTATGATCTTTTTTCTGTGTGCTTTAGTTCACGGCAATGATATATGTAAGGTCATTCTGGATTGTCCCGGTAACTACAATGAAGATACAGTAAGAGTTGGAAGCAATGTGGTAGCTCTTTCAGAAGTATTTAATCATTGTGCTCCCGATTCAATCGTGGAAGCTCCAATCATTGATATTAAAGATACTATTTCTGTTTTTTTTGTAATTGATCACTCTTCCAGCATGAGCCACATGGACTCTACAGCAGTGAGATATCAGGTTGTTGTTGATCTGATTGATACAATAGCAGCTAAATCTCCACAATCAGAAATCGGTCTGGCTGTCTTTTCGAATCAGTTACTTCACAGTTACATAGATGACCCGTTTTATGTGCAACTTGATCAAGACAACCCTGACTGGCATGACTCTTACATTCCATTAACCCGCCTTGACACAACAATTGATGGAAAAAAATCAATAGAGAAATTGAAAGAAAGTATTAAAATCAGTAATTCGTCCGAA
>DATGNN010000275.1:0-15817 GCA_035306725.1 Chitinispirillaceae bacterium
GTCCCAGGAAGATAACCAATGTCTTTTCCCATTGGAAGAGTTGGTCTGGAAACAAGAATCCTCGAGTATATATTTTTGTCCACCGTTTTATACAGGCTTGCGGCAACAGCCAATAATGTTTTCCCGGTTCCCGCCTTGCCAATAAGAGTAACCAGCTGTATCCTGTCATTGAGCAGTGCATCCATTGCAAACATTTGTTCCCTGTTTCTGGGGCTGATCCTCCAGGGGCCCTCTGAACTGTCGGTTGCCAGCTTTACTACTTCATTCTTTTCTGAATCGTATCTGCCAAAAGCTTTGACAGAATCATCCTGGTCTGAAATCATAGTGATATACTGATGAGGGAAGAATGTGTTGTTTATGAAAACGGATCCTTCAATCTTGAATTTTTTAAATATATCCCGATCAACAACGATATCTTTGCATCCTGAATACAGTTCTTCAATGTCAACTTTATCCGATTCATAATCTTCGACATCCAGCCCAAGTGCATTGGCTTTTATCCTGAGGTTCATGTCTTTACTGACAAAAACAGTCTGGATTCCGTCCGATTTTTCTTTAACATCCAGAGCTATGGCAAGAATCATATTATCCCTGCTCCTGTCACGCAGCTCATGTGGAAGCTGGTGCATGGTTGTTCCGGTACTTGTTTTTACCGAAAGGATTCCCCCATTGTTCAACCGGATTCCGGATGTAATTGAGTCCTTTTTTCTCAAATCATCAATTATTCTTGATGTTTGCCTGGCACTGCGGCCGATTTCGCTTACATCCTTTTTAAAATGATCTATATCTTCTATTACAGTTATTGGAATGATAACAGAGTTTTTTCCAAAATTAAAAAGTGCCTGTGCATCATATAACATCACAGTTGTATCCAGAACATAGTTTATCATATCGTTTTCTTTATCTCCTTGAATAATAAGCCAGAAAGATAATACGTTTAAATCATCATAATAAGTTAAAATAAATCTGGACAATTTCTTTTAGTTTTTTCCATTTCAATCAGTCTTTTTTTAAGTTCAACAGCATCTCCATACTGTTCTCCATGGAATCCTCCCCAATGCCCGTTCTTTCTTATTACCCTGTGGCACGGGATAACAAGCGGAAACCGGTTTTTTCTCATTACAGATGCAACAGCACGAACAGCTTTGGGATACCCAGCCATGGCAGCCAGATCTGAATAGCTTACAGTCTTTCCAAAAGGTATAGAGCGTGCAGCTTTGAGAATATCACGTTCAAAATCACTAAAGGAATCCATACGAAGCGGTATTTTGGATAAATCGAGGCTTTTACCATCAAGAAATCCCCGGATTTTTAATGCAATTCCACTTAATTGCCGGTGGTATATTCTTTTTTTAAGATCAGTTTTATTATGATCAAAAAGTTCGATTAATGTAACAATGATATTCCCGCTGTTGTTTTCAATTCCCCAGAGTGACACATTTGTAATCTTGTGATTGATTTTTTCATAATACTCAACCATATTTTTTCTTTCCATAAAATCACTCTGTCGTGAAAATAATGACAATTTTTTGTATCCCGAAAACAAATATAAATTCCTGTACAACATATTTATGGCCTGAATGGAGATTAATTTACGATGAGCTTTCTTCAGAAAAGGTTCAATTGCTGTGAAACTCATGTCTAATCCGGCTGCTGATGTGTCCAGGCAGACATGTTTTTTATGCCAAAGCCTGCGAAAAAGCTCTTGTAAATAAATTGTTATTATTCAGGTTAAAACGAATACTTTTCAAATCTTTTTTCCGGACCAATAAATTTGATTTCAACAGCAAGACATCTGGTTTCAACTTTTCGCTTTGCAGATCTGCTGGATGTACTTGTTGTAACTGTATTCATTTACTTCGTACTGAGCTGGTTTCAGAAACGTGCTTCCCGGTCTGTTGTTATTGGAACTGGTTCGATTGTAACGCTTTACCTTTGCGCCCGTTTCCTGAATATGTACATGACATCACAGGTCTTTGGAGCCGGCCTCACTGCTTTACTTGTTATTCTTGTAATTATTTTCCAGGATGATATCCGCATGGCTCTGGAAAGGCTTGCATCATTTGGAATTTTCCGAAACAGACATCGTATGCCTGTTTCGCGCGGATCTGTCGATTCATTGATTGAGACAGTTCAAGACCTTGCCAAAGATAAAATTGGTGCATTGATTGTGCTTAAAGGCCGCGAATCCCTTGATCGTCATCTGACTGGCGGCACAGTTGTCAATGGAGAGATCAGTACCGGACTTCTTTACAGTATTTTTCATCCGCAAACTCCAAGTCATGATGGAGCGGTTATTATTGAAAGTGAGCGGATTAACCAGTTTGGAGTTCATCTGCCACTTTCTCATAATACACTTGAGATTGGCAATGCAGGTACACGACACACTGCTGCACTTGGTCTTGCAGAAAGGTCTGACGCACTGGTAGTTGCTGTTTCTGAAGAGCGTGGGACTATCAGTATGGCACAGAATGGAAAACTTGAGAAGGTTAATTGTGAACAGTTTAAAAACCGCATATACTCGTTTTACAATACAAAAGTCTCTCAGGGTTCGAAAATAAGACGAACAAGATTCCTGATCCGTAATCCGGGAACAAAATTTGTATCCGTTGCGGCTGCAGTTGCATTATGGTTTCTCCTCGTTAACAGGAGTGAAATTGTAAACCGCACCATTACAATCCCTTTGGAATACCGTAAGGTTCCTGACGGATGGGTTATGGAAAATTCTGCTCCTGCCGAAATAAAAGTATCCCTGTCTGGTCCGGAACGAGCTTTTAATTTTGATATCAGTGAATTAAAAGCATCTCTTGAGATAAATAATCTTGAGAATGGTTTTCAGGCAATACCCATAACAGAATCATGCCTTAATCTCCCGACAGGATTATCGGTAAACAGCATTTCTCCATCCAATTTTACTTTTGATGCATCGGAAATGGTAAAAATCAAAGTCCCTGTAAAAGTTACAACAAAAGGGAATCTGGCAGATTCATTAGAAATTATTGAGCTTAACCCGCAGCCGTCTTCAATACAGCTTCTTGTTCATGCCGGTCAGGAAAAAGTAATAAAAGAGATCTTTACAGAGCCACTGGATCTAGATAATGTTGATCGGAATCACACAGAAAAACTTAAACTGTGTCTTCTATCCAATGCCAGGTTTTCAGATGAAGAACATGAATGGGTAGAGGTAGATATTAAAATGCGTTCGGCAAACAAAATAATCTTACCAGGTTCAACCAGTGGAACCTGAAAAAGCTGTAAGCTTTTAGGTTCGACCCGAAATACAAGATATGAATATTCATGGTCGCAAACCGCACTATATTGGTTAATTCAACCGGGCCTTCCATTCCAATAGCGGTAACGAACGAATTACCGACAAAAACATTTGGTTTACCAAGGCTGAATATCCTTTTTTTTCGCTTCATCGTTTGCAGATTTTAGAATTGCAATTACGCCCTTTGTATCACAAGCCATATGGGTAATTGTAATGTCTTCTATCTTATCAATCAGACAGTTTTTTTGATTCCATCAGTAAAAAACCTGTAAACTTCCTCTTTAGTACTGCTTTTCAGAAGATCATTTACTTTTTCTTGCGTATTAAGCAATGCGCCTACATGAGCAATGAACCGGATATGTGGTCCGGTGATTTTTTTAGGAGAAACTGCACATATAAAAATCCGGGCGCTTCTTCCATCCAGAGACTGGAATTCTATACCCTTTCGGTGGATTCCAACAGACACAACCAGTTTTTCTACAGAATCGGTTTTACCGTGTGGAAGAGCGATTCCATTCTGCAAACCGGTACTGAGACTGTTCTCTCTTTCCATAACGGCTTGCAATGCAGCATCAGGATCAGAAATCTTCCCGTTTTTATGCAGTATGTAAATCAGTTCTTTAATGACTTCATTTTTGGTATTTGATTTCAGATCAATAGAGATACAATCTTTTGAAAGTACTTTTTTCACATCAAAGTCAGTGCTGATCTCACCCTCAATCAGTTCCTGTTTCAGTTCATCTGGCTTAACCAGATCTTTAATCTCGTTGATCATATCATTAAGCCGTACCAGATTCTCATAAACGATATATTTAACAAAGATAGTGTCGGTAGAATTGTTCTCAAAACGAAGTTTTTTCTGTTCCACAAAAAGAGTAATGGCTGTCTTCTCCCTGCGGAAATGGTAGATTTTAAACTCGTCTTCGATTGTATTAACATAATAGCCTTCACTCATAAAAGACTGAACAATACGCTCCGATAGAAGCTCCACCATATAGGGGCTGGCCATGTCGTAATTAGTTTCAACCAGCTCACCTTTCTCCGGTTCCTTCAGAGATCCTTTTTTGTCGGTTAAAATTACATTAAGAATAAGAGGAGCAACAATAGTGGTAATCAAAGTCATAAGAATCGCAGCTCCAAAAAGCTGCTGATCCAGAAAGCCCGAAGAGAGCCCGATACCAGCTACAATCAAAGCGACTTCTCCGCGGGGTACCATTCCCACACCTATTCTGAATGCCCCAAGAAGATTGAATTTAAGACCAAAGGTAGGTATACCACATCCAATAACTTTGGCTGCAACCGCACTCACGGTAAAAACAAGTCCAAATGTAAGCACAGTTGGAGATATCACTTCCTTAATGTTAACCAGCATCCCCATCACCACAAAAAATACCGGAACAAAAAATTCATGAACGGGATGAAGAGTATTTTCAATCACATTGGCCAGATCGGTTCTAGATAGAGTCAAACCCATGACATAGGCGCCGATGATCATTGCCAGCCCGGCTCTTTCAAATATACCGGAAAGAAGCAGTGCCAACCCAAGAGCCAGTGCACTGATAGTACCGATATTTTTAAAATATTTTAAGAATGAACCGATTTTGTGAGATAGCAACAGACCAACTGTAGTAAAACCCAACCATACCCCTACAGCTCTGAAAATCAACATGCCTACTTCGAAAAGCTGACTGGATTGCTGTCCGGCTTTTCTACTCAGGGTTGCCACCCCTAAAACAACTGATAACAGGATTATCCCAAGGATATCATCCACAACAGCACCTGCGAGAATGGTCATCCCCTCCGGAGATCCTACCTTCTTTCTCTCAGATAATACCCGGATAGTAATACCCACAGAAGTGGCAGTAGAAATAACCCCCATCAGAAGTACCTGCGGATCACTGAAAGGAAGATTTAACCACCAGGAAGTAGTAAAGGCTCCAATTATAAAGGAGAATACTACACCACCGATACCAACCACCACACCAGCAACCGAGAATTGAACTAATAATTTAAGGTCAGTTTCCAGTCCTACTAAAAACAGTAATACAATAGAGCCAATTGTTGAAATGGCGTAGAGCTCAGGCTGAACCGGGATGAGTGCACCTTCCACTTGAGGAAATAATCCATTTTCAAAAAGAAAAGGTATCGGAATACTCCCCAATAACGATGGTCCAAGGATAATTCCTGCAATCAGTTCACCTAAAACACTGGGAAATTTCATCTTTTTAAAGAGAATTCCACCGAAACGGGCTGCAAACAAAATTACGCTGAGCTGAAAAACCAGTGTGGACATCTTATATACTAACGACTCAGATCCATCAGATGCCATAGCAATTGCAGGAAACATCAGAACAAGCCATACTAATCTATTTAACGATCTATTTTTTTTCATATATTTCTCGGTTCCAAAATCAGATTTTTGTAAAAGTGGAGAAAAAATACTCGAAACGCCTGTACAAAGCAAACGAATTATCAGCAGTCTTAGCTCTGTTGTGATTTGGACAATGAAACAGCCCGAATAACAACTGATTAGTTTCATTTTCAGAAAAAAAAAGAAATAAAGTCACATTTTTACTATATTATGAAATTCTTTCACCGCTATGAAAGGAACAACTGCCATATGCAGCTTTTTCTTGACGGCCCAGTAAGTGCCGTATCATTAGCCATCATTTGTAATTCTTAATAACAGGAAAGGCTTTCATGTTTTCTTTATTACTAGTTTCTGTTTTTGTTGCGCTTATGGTCGGTATCGGCATCTGGGGCATGAAAAAAACAAAGTCACTTAATGATTTTTTTCTCGGCGGCCGAAGCATAGGGCCTTGGATGTCAGCTATCGCTTTCGGCACATCCTACTTCTCGGCAGTGGTGTTTATCGGCTTTGCAGGTAAACTGGGCTGGGGCTTTGGCCTTAATGTCCTGTGGATAGCCGTTGGCAATGCGGTACTGGGCTGTGGCCTTTCCTGGATCGTCCTTGCTTCCCGGATGCGCAGAATGTCACAAAACCTTGATGTCATGACACTCCCGGAATTTCTCCATGAACGCTTCGGATCAGGATATCTGAAAATCCTTTCTGCTGTTATCATTTTCATATTTCTGCTGCCTTATTCGGCCTCCATTTTCAAGGGTCTTGGACATCTGTTCGAAATGACATTTCATATTCCATACATCTGGGCTCTTGTCGCCATGATCGGCATTACAGGTGTTTATCTCGTGCTGGGGGGATATTTTGCCATAACCCTTACCGATTTTATCCAGGGCATCATAATGATCATTGGTTCCATTCTAATGATTGCCGTGCTTCTCGATAAAGCCGGAGGATTTTTTCAGGCACTCGGAGACATAACAGAAAATTACACTGTCCATATGCCTGCCGGCAAACGTCCGGGAACGCTGATGCTAATATCGCTTGTGTTTATGACCTCGTTTGGTACCTGGGGACTGCCGCAGATGGTCCAGAAATTCTATGCAGTTAAAAGCCACAAGGTAATTCGCTCTGCGGCTGTCATAACAACAATATTCGCGCTTGTCGTAGTGAGCGCAGCCTATTTCAACGGGGCACTGTCCCATCTTTTCTACGACACTCCTCCGACTGCAAACGGAATCATAAATTTTGACCTGATTATTCCCGGGTTGCTTACCAGTCAACTTCCCGAAACACTTATGGCTGTAATTCTTCTGCTGATCCTTTCGGCATCCATGTCCACGCTCTCTTCGCTGGTTCTTGTGTCCGCTTCATCTATCGCAATAGACTTATACAAGGGTCACATCAATCCGCAGATTTCACCAAAGAGATCGCTGACGCTTATGCGCCTGTTGAGCGGCCTGTTCATTATCATTTCGTTTCTGATCGCGTTGTACCAGTTTAATGTAATCGTAACGCTGATGTCTCTTTCCTGGGGAGCCGTTGCGGGATCTTTCATGGCAGCGATATTTTACGGACTGTTCTGGAAAGGCACTACAAAAGCTGGCATTTATAGCGGAATAATTACCGGTCTCACAACATCAATTGTACTGTTTTTCGTCCTGGGTCCGGCTAATTCACCAATCGCTTCTTCACTGGCGATGATCATTCCTTTTGCTGTGATCCCCGCTGTCAGCGCATTTACACCAAGACCGCCGCAAGAAATCCTCGACAAGGCATTCGGGAATTCATAAATAAAATGCAGATTGTCACCGACAGTCTGCTTTATTTTTTTAATTCAGACCCATTTCGTTTACCAATTCAAAGTATGGCGGGGTTGGGGGGGGGAGGCGTGTGCACTCGGCGACCCTGATGACCCCAAAATTAATTGGCAAACAATTACAATTAATCATTGTTTGAAATTCTCAATTGTAGCAAAAATTAAACAACATGTTAGAACTCAACATACGTTCGCTTTATTATATTGTAGTAGCACTTGTTTTCAGTATAAAAACATCAAGTGTTTTTTTATGTATTAAAGATGCTGGAAAAACTTATTGAACAATGATATTAGCTCATCAATTATCTGTTAATTATAATTGGTAATAAAAGTATTTAAAACCTGATTTTGAATTATCAAAACATTCTGATTTGTGATGTGAATAGAAACTTATAAGGAATGAATTATGACCGGACCCAAACCGACAGAAACACACCCGATGAAGGGATTTGACCAGGTTTGTTATTTGAAAAACGTAATAAAGAATCCCAATATCATAGTTGGCGACTACACTTACTACGATGACCCAATTGACTCTGAAGGATTTGAAAGAAATGTGCTTTACCACTACCCATTCATGAACGATAAATTAATCATTGGAAAATTCTGTGCGATAGCACGGGATGTCAAATTTATCATGAATGGTGCGAATCATAAAATTGATGCATTCACGACCTATCCCTTCTCGATTTTTGGAAATGGATGGGAAAGAGTAACGCCGAAAATGGATGATTTGCCTTACAAAAAAGATACTGTAATCGGAAACGATGTCTGGATCGGATATGATTCTTTGATAATGCCGGGTATCAAAGTTGGAAATGGAGCAATTATAGGAGCAAAGTCAGTTATTGTCAAAGACGTTGCCCCTTATTCAATTGTCGGAGGAAATCCGGCAAAAGAGATCCGGAAAAGGTTTAATGATGATTTTATAAACCTTCTTCAAACGGTAAAGTGGTGGAACTGGTCAGCAGAGAGGATAACGAAAAATCTTGAGGTATTGACTTCAAACAATGAATTGGCACTTCGAAAGGCAATAGAAGACAAAATATAGCATTACAGTACAGGAAACAGTTCTGCGAAAGTAACAGAGCAGTGCAAAATGTCAACAATAACCCTGGCGGATAAGAACATAAGAGAAAAGACCATAATGATAATAAGAAAAGTTAAAGAACAAGACCTCAGAGCAATAGCATCGCTCTATAGAGGGTTCTGGAATGAAGAATCCTGCATGGAAAAAATGGAAAGTACCCTTTCCTTACTTAACAAACATCCTGATTACATAATTCTCAGTGCTATTGAAAACAAAAAAGTTGTGGGAACAATAACAGGAATCATTTGTCATCAGTTGTATGGAGACTGTAAACCTATTTTGGTAATTGAAAATTTTGTTGTTGATGTAACTTACAGGAGAAGAGGAATCGGGAAAGCGCTTTTTAAACGAATTGAATCGATGGCAAAAAAGAAAAAATGTTGTCAGATTCAACTTATTACCGATAGTTTCAGAAAAGGATCGCAAAGGTTTTATGAATCAGTGGGTTTCCCCAAGGGGATTCATAAAGGATATAAAAAAGAAATTGAATATAAGATAGCATGAAAAACCGCAGGCCTTCGATAGCTGGAGCAATTTAACCGATAACAGAGCTGTTTACCACAAAACAGCATACATTCTTATTGATAACTTTCAAAAAATATTCAAACAGATAGAATTAGTGATTAATTCTGTTCTCCCCTATAGTAATTTGTTTCATAAAAACGTGTATTAAGAACTTCGATAAATGTTCCAGCCTTTTCTGTTCTTTCGCAAAGAAAAAATATTGAGGTTGCCAGGGAAGGAAACAGTTTTGAAAGAAATTTGGCTATAAATGACGGAAATGGATAAAAACCAGAACCTTTTATATCCACAATTTTAAAATAATCATCTAAGGAAACAAAATTCTTTATACCTGGAATTGTAAAACCACGTACATGTGGGCCAGGTACTTTTATACCTGAGGGTTGTTGCCCTAATAACAAGATTATTCTGTCGTGCCAGGTTGCCAGATTAGGCACACCAATTACCAGTGTACCATTGGGTTTTAGAATACGTGAAATTTCCGACATTACAAAGAAAATATCTTTTGTATGTTCCAGAACCTGATTTATCACAATGATGTCGAAAAAGGCCGTTTCAAAAGGAAATGTGTCCCGTTCTATGTTCAGGCCTTCAGTTTTAATCCCTTTTTTTTCACAGATACTTCTATATTCTTCATATGATTCGATTCCAAAGAGATTACAGCGTTTTACGGCAATTTTCTGAATATTCAGCAAATCATCACCTTTTCCGCATCCAATATCAAGAATATTCTTTAATTCATTATTGTCAGATTGCACCAGTTTCCTGTAACACCATCGTGTAATTATTTCCCTGCCATAGCTGAGATATTCAGTACCGGATTTCATTCCAAGGGCTATGTTGTATATGTTTTGGTATAATGACATATATTTTTTCCTGCAAATCTGGATGATAAAAATAGATTATTTTATATTATTCGACAAAAATGATCTTTGAAAAGAACCATTTGGTAATAGAGTCTCTTTTCTGAATACTAAACCATGCCAGAGAGATATCGATTGGTATTTATGAAAATACGTTGTGGCAACAGTATGCAAAATTGAATATTGAACCTGCTATTTCATGGAAAGCCTTATTGGGTGAAAGCCTGTTTTCTAAAGTACAGCAACAATTCAAACAAAAACATGATAAAAACCATAACTCCAAACAAGGGAAATTAATGACAAAAAAATATAGCTGGATTCAATATCCTGGATTAAAAATTAAATTGAGAAAAGCTGTTCTTGAAGATCGACCGATAATTTATAACTGGATGGCTAATTCCAATATTACAAAAACAATGTTAGGGGGACCAGATTACCCGGATGCACCTATTCCATCATTTGATGAATTTGTTGAGGATTTTTCCGACAGCTTTTTTACTGAAATCGAAAGTTCAGGAAAATGTTTCATTATAATGAATGATAATGAGGAAATTGGTACATTATGCTATGATTTGATGAATTTAAGGAATAATTGGGTAGTATTGGATATCTGGTTAAAAGATGAAATGTTTTGCGGGAAAGGATATGGATCTGAAGCATTGAAACTATTATGCATTTACCTCTTCGATTCGAAAGGTATAAATAATTTTTACATTTCTCCATCATTACGCAATACCAGAGCAATAAAATCATACGAAAAAGCCGGGTTTACAAAATTGAAAATGAACAGAACTCGGGCCAGGAAAAAATTTGGAGTTGACATTTTTGACTATGGTGACAATGTAGTTTTGAAAAAAGTCATAAATAGAACGGTAAAATAGATATGTTAAGAAGGCATTAAAACGACCCGTATCAATTGTAAATCATCCGTAATAATAGCCGTATTTTGCATTACTGCCAAACTACTGCAAAACCATTTTTTGGCACCACAGCCCAATAGATAATTTCATGAAGACTATAAGAAAATAGTAATTCATTATAACGGTCCGTCACCAACAGAAACAGATCTTACAAACGGATTTGACCAGGCCTGCTGTTTCAAAAACGTCATAAAAAAGGCTTTGGACCTTTTTACTTATCCTTAAAAAGATCCAGAAACCGGTTTTCATATAATTCAAACAGATTCCACCTGTCCAGTTCCTCTTTAAGAAATGCAGCTTTTGATCTGTCTTTTCTGGCTTCATCAAAAAGCCGTTCTATTTTATTCATTATGTAATGAGGTACTTTTTCATCCTCGATTTCAGACATTTCCTGATCCAGCCCTCGATTAACAGAAGGCACAAACTCCCTGATACGTTCCTCAATCGCTTCAAACTGCTGATCCATATCAGAAACTCCCTGATCCAGTTCTGTTATGTCGATTTGAAATTCCAGGATCTCTGAAATGAATTTTACAATTTGAAGTGATGCTTTAGGATAACTGAGGTTTATTGTATATCCAGGTATTGTTCCAAGTAAACAGGCAGCATTAATATTTCTGGATGCTGCAACACCGAGAAGTAAACCATTCAATCCTGCGATATAGCCATCCGGCATTGGAACTACACCTTTTTCTTTTAATGACATAAGTAATTTTTCTGTATTACATGTAACAAGTACCTCTGAATCGTTACGATGAGACATTGGATGCGCAAATGCTGCAAAGGTAAATATATGTTCAATCTGAAACTGCACTATTATATCCAGGATTGTCTTGATTATTAAAATACCCTCCCGGCCTGATACCTGTGAATTGCTTTCAAAAATTATCAGATCCGGATCTTTCGAATAATAAAAAATACTTGTAGGTATTTCGGGCAGTTGAGCGATTCCTTCCTTTACAAGTATTGAATCCGGTATAAAAAAGGGACTCATATCTATTTCTGCAAATATCTTTGAATCCAGTTTTCTTCTAAGGTAATCTACTGCAATCAACCCCACATTCCCCATTCCCGGCCATGCAGCCAATACTGTCGGGTTACTGTCGAATTGTACCTGTTCAAACATTTTCATAAAATCCCTCTTCTCATCACAATAAATAATCCAATTCTATCTGATTAAATATGCAATTTGTTATTTCGTCAAACAATCAGGGTCATTAGCAACTTTTTTAATATTGCATCACTTATCCAAAACGAATTTTCAAACCAGCCTGGCAATGTTGGAGCTGATTCATTTCAGACATGCTTGATGCATATTCTGAATATTTTAGGATTCATTCACACTGAAATTGTATTTTACATTCCATGAATTTTCAAGGTAACAAAGTTATAGCTGCTCCAATGGCAGAAATAACCGATTCTGTTTTCAGAAAGATCTGTAAAGAATTTGGAGCCGATATCGTTTATTCCGAGATGATTAGCGCTGAAGGCTTGATATATGGTTCCCAGGCAACTTATGAACTCGCAGAATTTAATGAAACAGAACGTCCAATCGGGATACAACTGTTTGGATCAGATTCAGAATCTCTCTCGCGTGCGTCAGAAATAATTGAAAAAAAATTTAAACCCGATTTTATAGATTTGAATTGCGGATGCCCGGTTCAAAAGGTTATTAAAAAAAACGGTGGTGCTGCCCTTCTTAAAGATATAGATAATTTTATGAAAATATTACGCAGTATAATTTCTGCGGTTTCCATTCCTGTAACAGTAAAACTGCGTTCCGGATGGCAAAAATATCAGTGGGTTGATGTTGAATATGCACTGGCCGCACAGGATTGTGGTGCAGCAGCTGTTACGCTTCACCCCCGTTCTCAGACAATGGTTTTTTCGGGTCACTCTTTTTGGGAAAGAATACGTTTGGTTAAAGAAGCCGTTTCCATACCGGTTATTGGTAATGGAGATATTGAAACGGCACAGGATGCACTCCGGATGGTTAATGAGACTGGATGTGACTCAGTTATGGTTGGAAGGGCATCTTTTGGCAATCCATTTATTTTCAAGCAAATCAAAGCAATTTTTTCAGAAAAGCCTGTTCCGAAAATAAAAAACAGTCAAAAAATTGAGACCGCATTAGTTCACCTGAACCGTTACAAAGAAAAATATGGTGAGTTACGTGCATTAAAAGATATGAAAAAGCATTTGGTCAAGTATTTAAAAGGTATTGATGGTGCTTCAAAAAGACGTAACCTTTTATCGAGATCACAAAACTTTGCCGAATTAAAAATGATAATTGAATCCGTTATATGATTATGATTGTTTTTTTTTTGAAAATTGAAACTATTAAGCACTTAAAAATTCCTGAAAATCTCATAACAACCAAATTTAAAAACCAGGCAATCAGACTATTCAATTAATAAGATACATTTAACGAATTCATCATTGGTCTCGCCAACGACTTTAAGGCGATCACCTTAACAGGCAGTCTCTTTTTTTGATTTCCTCAATATTGCTTACAATCAGACTGGTACAAAATTTGACTACTCTAATAATCTGAACAGATAACTTCCCGAACTGATACAGTTACCAGAAACCGCATTAACCATGAAAATGCCCTTATTGTTCTTCATTCTCACTCTGGCATGCACTGGTTCCATTCTGCAAAACAACAACTCAATTATAACACAATCATCACAACTTCTTGTCGATGATACGCAGCCATTAATTGATTCAATATTTATAGAGGGCAATACAAGGTTCGATACTTCCTGGTATAAGAGTATTCTTCCTCTTAAGGAAGGCAACCGTTTCGATTCTGCCCTTTACAACAATAGTTCAGATATTATTACAGACAGTCTCTATTCAAAAGGACATTTTTTCGCTGAAGTACAAAACTTCACTCGTATCAATGAACAAAACTCTCTAAATATTTACTATTTCGTGTACGAAGGCCCCGTTGTTCTTGCTGGTGATATCGAAATCTTTGGTCTTGAGCTGGTTAAACCAGTTGTAGTTAAACGTGAGCTGCTTTTTAATCAGGGACAGAAACTCACTCCTTTCAAGATTCTACATTCAATCCGACAGATATATAATACCGGGTTGTTTTCATATGTTACAATTGAGCCGATTGATACTGTTCTTATCTATACAGAACTTGATTCAGTAGAAGCACCGATATTGATTCAGGTTGAAGAAGCCAATATGATCAATCTTCAGATAGGGGGCGGTTACAGCTCAATTGAGGGACTTTTTGGTAATCTGGTTTTTGCTCACCAGAACCTTTTCAGACTCGGCCATACTGCCTCACTTTCAGCACAAGTTTCTTTTATTTCGACAGGTGCTTATCTCTCTTATACTTATCCATGGTTTTTATCGGCTCCTGTATCAGGTAGCATCAGAGGATATATCGACAGGTATGATTGGGATACTTACAAAGAAGTTATCAGCGGAGCTACATTTGGAATCGGTGGTCTGGCCAGGATATATAATTCTTATCGAATCTGGACTTCATATAAAAACCAACATTTTATAACAGAACCGCAAAGTAATTCACTGATTAATACTTCGATAACAAACACATTACTTTTTGGCTTAAGCTTGCGCAGAGATACCAGATATTCGCTTTTATTTCCTGGAAATGCGATAGCAGCAACATTAACCGGAGAGCTTGCGGGGCCATGGATGACCTGGAGTAATCAGTTTTACAGAATTCAGACTGATCTTCGTAGCTACCTGACTTTTTTCGATGGTAATCTTATTACCGGTTCAGCATTGTACTTAGGGTATTTAAACAGCTATGGTTCAACAGAGGGTATTTCACCATCAGAACTATTCAGGGCCGGTTTCGGTCCGGTAAGACCGGTAAGAGGTTATGATGAAGATGAGATATCGCCATCAACCGGTGAGATAACAGGTGGCAGATTCGCATTAATCCTGAACGTTGCCAATATAATTTTTCCTGTTTACAGAGTACTAAATGGTGAAGTGTTTATTGATGCCGGCAAGATATGGACTTCACCTGGTTCCTTTTCTCTTTCCGACCTTCGCTGGTCCGCCGGAATTGGTTTGTTTCTGGGAATTCCATCTTTTCCACTCAGGATTGATTATGGAATTAAACTAGAACGCGATGGACGTTTTGACGGAAACATCTACTTTGCATTGGGATACCCGTTTTAATATCACTTCGAAAGCAGTATCTGCATATTGAACAAACGAATCCCGGATGATCATTGTTAACATGCTGTAATGCGGACTTGACAATATGCATTGGAATCATACTGTGTAATTTCATTCAGGATTCCCGTATTTCAATGCTCATAAAATATCGTTGCCCCACCAGAAACTGAAACATAAACAGATCGATAGACCGTAATATGATAGTTTCAACCAAAGGAGTTTTAAATTACATGTTTTCGAATCTGATACAAATATTAACCGGATACTTTTCTTCATTAACTACGGTATTTGGCAGTATTGGCCTGGTTATATTGTTAACGACACTTATTCTCCGATTCGCTCTGCTTCCATTGACAATTAAATATTCAACCCGTTCCCTTCATCACCAGGCACGGATGAAAAAATTGCAGCCAAAGCTTGAAAAAATAAAGGTTCAATATAAAGATAATCCACAAAAAATGTCGCAGGAAACTCTTAATCTTTACAAAAAACACGACCTGCCACTTCTGGATAAGTCTGGTTTACTCAGCGGACTGCTTCAATTACCTCTGGTTCTTGGGATGATTGCAATTATCAGGGAGTTATCTTTTTCCGGATCAGCTTTTTTATGGATCAGTGACCTTGCCCGTCCTGATTTCTTTCTTGCGATTACTGGATCTGTCCTTGTATGGCTTTCAACAAAAATAGGACCTCAGCCTTTACAGCAAAACAGTTTCATGAACTGGCTTCCTGTATTAATCACCGGTTTTTTCTTATGGAAGATATCAGCAGGGATTGGTCTTTTCTGGGTAGCATCA
>DATGNN010000276.1:0-5511 GCA_035306725.1 Chitinispirillaceae bacterium
TTTTTATTTACTCATCATTTTCTATCATGTCGAAAATTGATTGCTGCCGTTTCTTCTTTTGTATAATAAGATAGGTGATGCCTGTTACGGTTATTGCCAGAAAAAGGATTAAAAGAATCGGCAGAATCGGTGAAGATTTCCCTTTTCCTTTTTCATCTTTTTCCTGAGAAACTTTTTCTTCCGAAATCGCTTTCACGAGGGTATCGGTCTTTATTGGCTCAGCTACTTTTTCCTTTTCGGGAGCATATTTTACAGAAATTCGATCAATTCCCGGAACGGTCAGATTTTCCTCTTTTGCCGAACCATTTTCTTCCCATTTATGTGAAAAAAGCCTGAAATTCTTCAGTTTTATTTCAAAGGGATAATAAACTGTATTGGAAAATTCATAAAAACTATCCCACAAATCGATTTTCGCCAATACAGATCCCACAAAACGACCGCTTTTTAAAATTGGCTTACTCCAGAAAAGGTAATATCTTCCCTGGTCATTATCTTTTATCAGTGAATAGTAGTCTTCATTTTTGTTCTTGTTATGTTGAAACCATCTCTGATTCGAGATATTTCGCATAGGGCGTTCTATACCCAGGCTGCGAACCGCTTCAGTGATTATTATGCCGTTTGAATTGGTTCTTATCAAAGTAAAATAATTGCGGTTTTGCTTTAATGTAGTCATGAAAAGACGTTCTGCAGTCCTCAGGTTTGTACTTTTAAGTGCTGAAGACTGAGCAAGTTCTGTAAATGACTTGTCCATTTCAGAAAAAAAATCGTTTAAATCTTTTTGAACTGAAACTGGCTTGTCTGCACCAGATGTATCGAAAAAAACAGCAAATAACAGAAAACACATCAAGGTGTAAATGGTTTTCAGGTTATTTTTCTGTACCATAATTACCCCTTTTCTAAAGACTGAAGAAAAAAAATACCCTATATTAAATATATGAATTAAATTTAGAATTTTCAGTTTTTTTTAAATTTTAAATTGTTTTATAAAACATCTGTTAAGATAATGGTGAACACTCCTTAATCTTGATTATTAAAGTGCCAACGAACGCGAAAAAGACTCGCGTAAAGGAATTGTTACTATTCAGGTAAAATAAAACCAGTTGGTTACAAGTACTTGAAAATGGAGTCTATGTATTTTAAAATTTGTCGAACAGTACTGGTAAAATTTATTAATTTGATGATAAAGTTGTTTGAAGAATATGAAATTGCTGCATAATTACCGGTATTCTTTTGATTTTGAAAGGTGTTATGGATTCAGATATAGTTTATTCGACTGCTCATGGCAGAATGTGCCCATCATGTGGTCAGCCGATAAAAAAATGTGTTTGCAGAGAGATAAAAAAAAGCAGGATAGCAGGTGATGGCACTGTAAGGGTCAGACTGGAGAAGAAAGGGCGTAAGGGCAAAGGTGTTACTGTTATATCCGGACTTCCATATACCAGTGATGAACTTGAGGATCTGGCGAAAGAACTGAAACGAAAATGTTGCTGCGGTGGTACTGTAAAAAAGGGCGTTATAGAAATTCAGGGTGATTTTCGTGATGTAATTATTACTGAATTGAAAAATAAAGGTATTAAAGCCAGACGGATCAATTGAAATCTTTTAATTTAAGAGGCCTCTAGGCCCCTTTTGAAGATATGATCTGTATAAAATGTTACCTGATTAATAAACGAAAAGTCTGCATGCAGCTTTATGGTTACGAGAACGTGCAACAACAATATAGTTCCCCCTGATAAAACGGCTGATTATCGGTAAGGCAATTGTTTTACCCGAAACCGGAAAGGTTTGGGAAAATATCTCCTGTCCAAGATAATTGTAAACAGATAACTGATTGAATGATCTGGAAGATACAATGTTCAACGTATTATTTCGCATCTGTGCTGTTATGTCAAACCGGGTTGAAATATGATCTTTTAACACAGGGTAGCTTTTGGCTTTAGTCAGTTGAAGCGGTTCAGGCGGTATTTGAAAATCGGTTCCCAAACCACATCCTCCCTGTGCAGTTCTGATATTCCAGACATTCAGGGTATTATTATCAATCGAAAAAAATTGATTCAGTCCAAGTGTAGTGTCCTGTTTACTCCAGAAACACCAGCCGCCTGAAGTCGTCTGTGCTGAAGAAAGCATATCAATAGTTTTTTGTGATGGGATACAGATGCCCAATTCTTTTAACCATAATAGTTCATTCATCAGTATTTCAGCAAAGTCTATTGATGTATCACTGTAAGCCAAAGAGGAATCGATTGTAATTGTAATCTTCGGGCAGATCCATCTGTAATCTTTGGATGTTTGTTCATAATGAAGATAAACCATCGTTGAGGGGCAGGAGTGTGCCCGATATTTGTATGTACAAAGCGGCGGAACAGGGACTGTCGAAAAGAAATCGGTTCCTGCATACCGTATTCCTGTTTGAGTATAAAATGGAGGTCGGGCATTTTTAACTGCATTGAAATGGAGTACTATATTTTTCCTTGTTGTATTTAATTTGATTCTTAGAACAGTTTGAATCGTGGGCATCCAATCCTTTCCTGTTTCGATTACAGGCAGATACGAAATATGGAAAGTATCATTTGAGACATTAAGCGAACAAAGAAATAATGCATCATTGCTCAGAGCCCAGTAATCGTTAATGATCAGGGTATCTTCTTTAAAAGCAAACATGGGCTCAGGTGAAAATGATGTCGATGCATCCGGTTCATATTTGAATGAATGCGAAATCAGCGTGGCTTCTGACTGCAAAGGAATTCGACGTGGTTTTTTCAGAATGTTTTTTTCATCTGATATTACCGAATCATTTGATACTATGGAATCAGATGTCACTGGTATTGGTATAATCTCTTCTTTAAAGTAGTTGATATCTTTTTTACCAAGAGCTTCAATTTTAAGGAAATCGAAATGCTCTCCATTGTTTAAAATTACACCGGCACTCGACATGTCGGCAGGACACGCAGAAAGAGTGACATAAATTAAAAAGCATGTGATTAAAACGGTAACGGCTTTCATGTTTCCTCCCTTTTTGATTTTTAATCTTGTTAAAAGCAAACAATAATACAAGAATTCAGGATTTTCCTGATGTTAAAGAGTCAGTTCAACATGATGCATCATAGAATCTGAATCTATCTGGATTTTAATTTTATCGGTATAAGTTGCTATCGTATCACTGACAGATATTGTATCACCGACAGAACCGGGTCTAACAATAATATCTAAACTACGTCCTTGAGATAAAGCGAAATAATCAGCCTGGATAGTGTATTGTGCAACCGGGATTTTGTGAAGGAAGAATAAACCGGTGCTGTCGGCTAATTCAAAAAACGGTGTGCCGATTATATATGCAGCGATTGCATTAGCGTTAATGTTTGAACTATCGTTTATGACACCTTTTATTGTTTTGCAAGGAGTAAAAAGCTTATGGACAGTATAATTATTTAGCGTGTCTCCAAGTGGAATGTTTTTGAAAAAGATACCCGAATTTTCATATTGGTCGTATGCAAGAATATTGAAAATACCAGACAATAACGTATCGCAACTGAAATATCCTGTATTATCTGTATACAGTATTCTGCTGAAACCGGTTTTGTTGTATGGCTTATAATCTGAACTGAAAATCTGAAGAGAAACCGGAAATGTATCCGGTGAAATCTGTTTGAGATTTTGTTCAGAGTCAATCGAGCAGATGTATCCGGTTAAATTACTTTTATTTGACGAGATGCAGATCCCGTTTGTAGTCTGAGTACCGCTTCCTGTTCCGGCAATATCAGAACTGCAACTTGTTAACAGGTATATTGCAAGGCTTAAAAAACAAATTATCGAATGTAATTTCATCATTGCTCCTTGCATTTTTTTGAAAGGGGAAACAGTTCAAGGTTCAGTTCGTAAACACGGTCTGGATTTTTGTCGGAAGCGGCAATTTCGGCAATTTCCTGCTGGACTCGTTTAATGGCCTCAACAGTTTTACTGAATCCTTCAGAAGAGAGTGATAATGTAAATGTATTGATATTCCGGTCAGTTTTAGGGAAGCGGTTGAGTGCTTCCATACCAAGCCGTGCCATTTCAGTTTGAAATGAATGAATCGTTGTGCCTGTCCATTCATCGGGCGTCTTAACAAATTTCTCTACAACTTCCAGTGTTCCGTCTTTATTTTCTTTAACCAGCCCCAGTTTTAGGAGAAGAGCAAAACTTTTTCTTATATCTTTGGGTTTAGGTGACGGAAGTAGTAAATTTGCATAATCTGCGGATTTCTTTTTTTCTGGAATTACATTGATAAGCTCACGCAATGCTATGTTATACCAATTTGTAAAGTATTCGTCATACTGTGGGCCTAAATTACGAAGCTTCAATTTCCTGAATGTCTGAATCTGCTCGTACAAAACCTGTTTGTCCGAAAAATTCCGGGCCTGATTGTAATGAACCAGAAGACGAAAATAACAGGCTTCATGGTCACGAAGTTTCAGGCATTGAATCAGGCGTTCTGCAGTTGTATCGGAGATATTCCTTTCACCTTTAAGAATTCTTGTCAAATTACTTACATTTAATCCGACTTTCTGTGCAAAAGAACGTAGCGAAAACCGGTTATTATGGCTCTTGCATAATTTGTAATAATCCTGAAGAAATATACGATAATCACGATAACTGTAAATTGATTCCATAATTATTTTGTCCTCTACGATATATAATACTTGAAAAACACCTTTATATCAACAGGCGTAATATCTAAACTGTTGCCTGTATGGGCAACAATACAGTTTCCTGTTATGAATGAAAAAGCTGCATATAGAGTGCTATGTGCAAAAATTTGAAATGCTTGATGCTAGTAAATAATTAAAGTAAGATAAATGAAGGCAACAGATTGCACTGTTTTTATTATAGATTCGGGTGAATTTATAAAAGCTGGCCGGTTCTGCAAGCAAAAGATCAGAAAATCAGATTGTTAATCTTTATCGTGTGCCATTGATTCACCGGCAATATATCCGGTTGTCCATGCTGCCTGAAGATTAAACCCGCCTGTTAAACCATCAATATCAAGTATCTCACCGGAAAAAAACAACCCCGGACAAATTTTGCTTTTCATTGTTTTCAA
The DNA here is from genome assembly GCA_035306725.1 of Chitinispirillaceae bacterium. Lineage (GTDB taxonomy): Bacteria > Fibrobacterota > Chitinivibrionia > Chitinivibrionales > Chitinispirillaceae > JAAYEB01. The sequence goes on from DATGNN010000276.1 coordinate 5,081, forward strand.
AGAGATTTCGGAAAGCTTGACACCGCCGCAGGTAACAAATTCACTTTTATTCGCAGCTTTGCCTTTTACGTTGAATTCGGAAGAGAAAAGTTTATTCAACAAGCTGAATTCATGTTTTTTGGTAAACGATGCCCAGGTCATGGAACTGTCGCATCCTGACATCCCGGCAAGTGCTCCCCATAAACGTGATGGAAGCGGTACAAGAGGTGTTTTGTGAATTGCTGATGATGGGAGTTTTTTTCGCATGTATGCAATCTTTTCACGGAGGCTGTCTAATCGCAATCCCGGGCACCAGTTGATAGTACATTTGAAACTGTAATTTCTTTCGTATAATTTTCGGGCAGCTAATGATGAAAGTGAAAGGACTGACGGGCCGCTGAAACCCTGATGAGTGATAAGGATTGCACCTCTCTGTGAAAGCCGGATTTCGG
>DATGNN010000277.1:0-8733 GCA_035306725.1 Chitinispirillaceae bacterium
TTAAAGAAGAAACAGGGTTGGAAATCAATTATTTTTCTCATAGGGAATTCCTTTTGTTTTTGTTTTTTTTTGATTGATATAAAATACATTAGGAAATTCCCTTTTTTTATCATTTAGTCATTTTGAACAGAAACTAATTAACAACAAATAAAATTTAAAACAGGGATTTTTATCACCGGCCTTTGGTGTCCCGCATACGGAACACCGGACACCATGTCATTTTAATTTAAAGAAAAAGCATCCAGCAAATGCAGTATTTCTCGTTTATTGGATTAAGAAACACAGAATCTCGTAACTGTTATAGTTGAGCACCAACAACCAATCCTCATAGCACTTTCTGTTTTAAGGATGAAAGAACAACTGCCCACGACTTGGCACGACCTCCCTGTGGCAACTATACCAGATAAACAAACCTGTTCCAAACAGATTTGAAGCCTCGGCAATCCTGTTATTTCAGACATTGATAACATTTGTAATGCCAGTTTAATAAATCACCGGTTGATTATGGCTGTAATTAACTTATTTTCTTAATAATAATCAGAAACATATCCAAACCGAACAGGATACATTATGAGTTCATTACATTTTCCATCCGGGTTTCTCCTGGGTGCTGCAACCTCTTCATACCAGATCGAAGGTGGATGGGACGAAGACGGCAAGGGATTATCAATCTGGGATACATTCAGTCATAAAAAAGGTAACATCGCCAATGATGAAAATGGTGATGTTGCTTGTGATCACTATCACCGGTACAATGAAGATATTTCACTGATGCAGGAATTGAATCTTGAGTGTTATAGATTTTCTTTATCCTGGCCAAGAATTTTTCCTGAAGGCAAAGGTGAAATTAATGATAAAGGCGCTCTTTTTTATGATAAACTTATCGAAGGATTACTGGATGCAGGTATCGAACCATTCATCACCCTCTATCACTGGGATCTTCCTGCGGCTCTTGATACCAATGGAGGATGGCTAAACCGCGAAACCATAGATCATTTCGTAAATTATGCCCGGTACTGTTTTTCACGTTACGGCAACAAAGTAAAATTGTGGACAACATTTAATGAATCTCATGTAATTTCAAATATGGGATACGGTAATGGCGCATTCGCACCCGGTCTCAAAAACCCCAAATATGCATCACAAGTCTCTCATCATATAAATATTGCCCATGCAAAATCGGTTGATCTTTTCCGAAAAATGAATATCAAAGGCCAAATTGGAATTGTACATTGCCTCTCCCCTGTGCATAATATGGACAAAACAGACTTATGTGCAGAAAGAACCAGAATTATTGATGGTTTTTCCAACCGATGGTTTACCGACCCAAGCCTTAAAGGAGAATACCCGGCCGATATTCTGGATTTACTTAAAAAGCAGGGGACTGCTCCAGAAATACTTAAAGAGGATATGGATACCATTAAAAACAACATCTGTGATTTTTTGGGAATCAATTACTACTTCAGATTCCGTGTTTTTCATAACGATTCAGACATTTCCGAATTCAATCAATATGTGAACATCAAGCCTGTTACGGGAGCTATAATTTCGGAAATGGGATGGGAAGTGTATCCACAGGGATTATATGAACTTATGACCAGAATCACAAACAATTATGGCAACATTCCACTTTATGTGACTGAAAATGGCATGGCCTGTAAAGACAATAAAATTACCGGCAACTATGTAGAAGATGACGACAGACTTGACTACCTCAAAACACATCTGAATATGTGTAAAAAAGCCATAGATGATGGAGTTAATTTAAAAGGTTATCTGTACTGGTCACTTCTGGACAATTTTGAATGGACCTCCGGGTACTCAAAAAAGTTTGGTCTTATTCGGGTAAATTACGACACACTTGAGAGAACAATAAAAAAGAGCGGCAGATGGTATGCAGATTTTATCGGGAAAAACAGCGAATCGCGCGTCTAACCAGGCGAGCCCAGTCGCTTTAAAATATCTTGATCAACAGGCGTTTTTATAAAAACGCCTGTATGGTTTAGCCTTATCTGCAAACAGGTTTTGCGGCCTGTTCATGGGTTTGATTTAAATAGTCACAACCGGATGCCAGATTAGCGTTTGTTCAATTCACTGGTAAATTTCTCCAGAATTCTCTCCTGCATAACCCAGTTATCATACTGTCCTTTTCCCATTCCATTACAAATAATCGCAAACGCATAATTTCCATTTTCCAAAAGAAGATATCCGGCAAGATTACTTACCCTTAGCGAATTAAGGGTTCCTGTTTTACCTCTTACAACTCCTTTCAGTGGGGATCTTTTAAACCTCGCCTTCAATGTACCGTCAATACCGGAAACAGATAGAGAACTGAGATATTCAGGCATATAAGATTTTTTACTCCATACATGGGACAGGAGGGCGGTTACCTGAACAGCACTTAATTTGTTAACATTGCCCATACCTGCTCCATTTCGGATTTGCAGTTTACCGGGCAATTTGCAGCTTTCCCACCACGAAATAATTTTTTCGGCGCCACAATCCCATGACCCCGGAACAGAGTCCTGAGCAGCAATAGTCTTGAACAGCATCTCTGCAGCAAAGTTACTGGAGTATTTAAACATATTGGCTATAAATTTTGAAACCGGTTCTGATACAAAATTATAGATAGCTCCATTAGTTATAACAGAATCAGAAACGGGTTCATGTACGACCAGTCCTTCGAGTTTAATTTTGTTTTCTTCAAAAAGGGCCAGTATCGCACCACCAAATGTTTCCCATGTCTGCCAGACTTTTCGGTAAATATATTTTGGGTTATCTGTAAGCGACATACTTCCGCGTACAACCACATTGGTACCTTTTTCTGTGGAGATTGTCTGTACATCAAGACTTGATTTTTTTTCTGAAGAAACTGTTTTGGCATTGCTGATAACATTAATGCCTTCAATTTTCGGGAAAATATCTACATGCACCGGTGATCCGATTTTTTTTCCGGATCGATTGTGAATAGCCACGGTATTAAAGCTGGCTGAGAGTGCACTTATCAAAGGATCATACGCACGGCTCGACCCTTCGTCTTCATAACCCGGCCCTACAGTAACGGAATCAAAGAAAAAATCATCAAGAACAAGATTACCGGTAATCTTTTTTACTCCAAGATGTCCCAGGTGCTGAACAAGAAGCCACAGACGCTCTGCAGAAAAGCCCGGATCTCCTTCACCTTTCAGACACAGATTTCCATTAACGATTCCTGAATCACTGTCGAAATTGCCATCAATGTACACACCGGTGTTAAAATGATAATTACTGCCCAACAGTTCAAATGCAGCTGCACCGGTAACAAGTTTCATAACAGAAGCAGGATTAAGCATCTCCTCCCCGTTAATATTTACCAGTACTGAATCATTCTGAAGATCTGTGATCACTACACCTATACCTTTTGAGGTATAATTTTGTGAAGATAACAGCTGTTCAACAGCTTTCTGAGGATCTGCCGCAGCATAAACAGCATTTAGCAGATATAAACAAAAAAAGAGTACTGCAGCACATCTGCTCATTAAAACCTCCTGCTATTACATTTTTACTTTTTATGTGCTGTAACAAAAACCTATTTTAAAGAAACCATTATAATTGGAATAAATCCAGTTTTTTTAACGAAATCGAGGAGATATATGCCCAAATACGCTGTTGCGTTTATCGTTCCGTCTGAGACCAGCCTGTTACGTCACCGAGTGCTTGACGGTGAAAATAAAGACGCCGCTTTAAGGAAATTTTTCACCGAAGAAGTAAGTGAGTATTACTCCAATGACGAACAGGGATTCTACTATTTCAAAGAAGACTTCTTTGATGAAACCAGTTCAACCGGGAGCATAATCGAATTATAAAGAGCTGATGTTTTAATTTTTCAGCCAAAACATCATCATGAAACGAACGGATAATCCGTTCAGGAACAGATTATGTCTGAACAGAGGTTTTATTTTCTGAAATCTCTGTTTTTGTTTTTACAGGCTGTCTGGCTTCATTGAAAAGATCAAAAAGCAGATTTTCTTTTGAAATTTTTTTCTTTTCAAGCACAGAAATACACGCATTTATCATGGCAGGTTTACCACAAAGATAAGCCTCATATTGTGATATGTTATCCCTCAGATAACGATCTACTACCTCTGTAATCAAGCCACGTTCACCAGACCAGTCGCTCTCAGTAAGCTCATTTGAAAGGGCTGGAATATATTTGAACCCTTTTAGCCTGCCCTCAAGCTCCATCATCTCTTCAACATAAAAAAGGTCTTTCTGAGTTAACGCACCAAAAAAAAGTATTCCATCTCTGTCAATATTGTAATCTCTCATTGTATGCAAAATTGACCTTACAGGAGCAATTCCGCTGCCACCTGCAATAAAAACCATTGGATTGAGAGTATTTTTGATAAAAAAGGCTCCTCTGGGTCCGTTAAACTCCACCTCCTGTCCCTCCTGAAGATGATTGAATATCCAGGGAGTACATATTCCCGATGGATTCAGCCGGATATTGAGTTGAATAACAGAATTCAAGGCAGTTGATGAAGCGATTGAGAATGGACGCATTACCATCTTATTATTATCATACGGCTTTGATTTCAGTACAATATATTGCCCGGGTTTAAAAGATATGGATGAAGGAGAGACCATCTCCAGAGTAAGTTCAACAATATCATTGGTTAAAAAACGTTTTTTGCGCAATCGGGATTTGAACTGCTGAGCAGACAGATATTCCGGATGGATTTCGATCCCGATATCCTCATTTACTTTTACCTGACAGCTTAAATGCAGACCGGCATCTCTCTGTTCAACTGGAATTTTTTCAATCGTGGCAGAATCTAAACGATAATTACCTTTTATAATTTTAACCTTGCAAAGCCCGCATTTACCTGTACTTCCACAAGCTGACGGAACAAATATTCCTGCATTATTAAGAGCATCAATTAAAACAGTTCCTTTTGAAACATCCAGAACCTTGACACCTGAATTAATCTCAATTTTCGGCAAATTTCCACCCTGTGATAAAAAACCGGATCAGATAAGTTCATTTAAATATCTAATCAAAAAATACACCGGTTTTACTGATTATGAAATACCCGGGCCCATTTTATTCAAAATAAATTCGAATCAGATTCTCATCTTCTGTTTTAATGCCAAAATGAAATACAGTTGAAATCAAAAAAAATCATTTTTAAACATAACAGCAGTTTTATTTGATCAGAGTACTTAAAACCCTTAAATTAACACTTCAGTACATCAAATAAGGTTTGGGATGCCGTTTGCTGTATTTTGAATATGTGTGTTCCTTGCTCACGAACAGGAACCAATTGACATTATTCTTAAGATTCGTTATATTATAACTATGATGATACACGAGGTTTCACACAAAGCTGTTTTTTCAATCAAACCTGACAAAGGTTTAAGCACACTCTCCTTATTACTACACAACCTGTACCTTCTACACTTATTCCTATGACTTCAGAGCGGACAAAAATTAAATACCAGAAATAAATTATAAAAGGCCCGCTCTAAACAGCGGGCCTTTTTACATTTCAAAATAAGGAGAATATCATGACCAAATATACAGTACAACAACATTTCGAATACCATCAACGCTCCTGGCCTTCAAAACGTATTGATAAAGCACCGATCTGGTGTAGTGTAGACCTTCGTGACGGAAACCAGGCTTTAAGAAATCCAATGAACCCTGAAAACAAGTTAAAAATATTTGAAACTCTGGTACAGATTGGATTCAAGGAAATCGAAATCAGTTTCCCGTCTGCATCAAAAACTGATTATGAATTTACACGAAGATTAATTGAAAATGGACATATCCCACCCGATACATCCATTCAGATCCTGACTCAGGCACGTAAACATCTGATAAGAAAATCTTTTGAGGCATTACGGGATGCACCAAATGTTATCATACACCTGTATAACTCAACCTCGCCGGCGCAAAGAAATGTTGTATTCAAAAAGAACTGTTCAGAGATTATTAATCTGGCTATAGACAGCGTCAGGATGATCCGTGATGAGTCAACAAAACATAATGGTAAAGTTACTCTGGAGTATTCACCCGAAAGTTTCTCACAAACCGAGCCGGATTTTGCGTGTGATATATGCAATGCTGTTGTTGATGCCTGGGATCCGCAAGCTGATGAAAAAGTCATAATTAACCTGCCGTCAACCGTCGAAATATCCACACCGAATGTTTTTGCGGATCAGGTAGAATACGTAATCAACAGATTTCATCGCAAAGCGAATATAATAACAAGTGTTCACACACACAATGACCGCGGATGCGCAATCGCGGCTGCAGAACTTGCAATTCTTGCAGGTGCACAGCGTGTTGAAGGCACGCTGTTTGGAAACGGAGAACGAACCGGGAATACCGATTTGATAACACTTGCATTAAACATGTTCTCTCAGGGAATAGATTCTGGGCTTGATTTTTCCGACATAGGGTCTGTCTCTGATGTATATACCGAATGTACAGACATGACGATTCATCCCCGTCACCCTTATGCCGGAGAGCTTGTATTTACAGCATTTTCCGGTTCTCATCAGGATGCAATAAGCAAAGGCTTGTCGGACTACAATCAGAAAGGCGGTGTGTGGCAGGTCCCGTATCTTCCTATAGATCCAAAAGACATCGGAAGAAGCTGTGAAAACATTATAAGAATAAACAGTCAATCTGGAAAAGGTGGTGCTGCATTTATACTTAATGAGATCTGTGGTTTTCAGATTCCCAAAAAAATGTATCCGGAAATTGGTAATAAAGTCAAAACAATCGCAGACAAAAAAGGTAGAGAACTCTCTGTTGAAGAGATCCGTAACGCATTCATGACTGAATTTGTAAACATTTCGGAACATGCAAGAATTTCTGAATACAATATTGAGGAATCAACAGTAACTGATAACAGACACGGAATCTGTATTAATGCGAAACTCCTGCATTCGGGTAAGGAGATTACTGTTAAAGGGAAAGGAAACGGTCTTCTTGATGCATTATCGAATGCAATAAATTCCTATGGTCTGAAATACCAGATAATCTCTTATCATGAACACAGTATCGAACGCGGCTCAAATGCGAAAGCTGTTTCTTATATAGAACTGGAAAACGACAACAAAAAAAGATGTTTTGGTGCTGGAATAGATACCGATATAGCCCTAGCTTCAGTTCTGGCATTAACAAGTGCATTAAACCGGTTGTATCGGAAATAAGGTCTGGTTTCATACCAGGGTTCAAAACCACGGCCGCAGACCGTGGTTTCTTTCCCAAAGATTGTCAAAATCAGTTTTCATACCGGCAAGACAGAAAAGCATTGATTTACAACCAAAGTCAGGTAATCTTCATACTCTGTAATCTATTGATATGCAGTGATGCATTATGAGCAGTATTTCTCCAGTTCCAGTTATTGCGGATTATTTCTCCTGCCCTGATCCCCTTTGCCTTTGCCTGGTCTGCATTTTCGTAAACATGACGCATTACAGTCTGAAGATGCCGGATATCCGGTTCCAGCCAGAAAGGATTATCAACAGTTTCCATTCCGCTGACAACTTTTTGGGGAAATCTTTTAATTGAACAATTGATAAAATATCCCATGTCAGGTTTGACAAAATCCAGACAGGCACCGCCTCCCGTGACTATTACAGGCTTGCCACACGCAAGCGCTTCTGCTACAGGCAATCCAAAACCTTCTGCCCTGTACGGATGCACATAACAGTCGCAAGCAGTGTAAAGCCCCGGCAGGTCCTCATGAGCCAATGTATCAGACAGGTAAATAACAGACGCAACAGTTTTGAGTGACGCCAGTTTTTTTATGCGGGCAGCCAGCCTTTTACCATACATGTCAGAATCTTTTATCACCAGACAAACAGGTTCATCCGGTTTGAATTCGTTGAGATATGCGTTAACAAGGATGTCTGTTCCTTTACGTAATATTGCCCCGCCATTAAAAAGAAAGCAGAATCTGTTACCCACAAGTTTTCTGATCTGTTCTGACGGTTTTCGTGACGGGTTAAACAGTAATGGATCTATACCAAGCGGAACCACCCTTATTTTATTTTCATCAACCCCTGAATTAACATAACAATCTCTTAAAAATTCAGTATAAACCCAAACCTCATCAATATTTTTCCTGATTTTTTCTCTCCATTCAATCGGTATACAGCCATATTCCCATGGTAATATTACAATCAGCTTGGAGTCTGGTATCTTTTCGAGGTTTGGAGGCCATCTGTGGCGGATACAAAAATCTGCATCACAATGCGCTGATTTCAATCCAAGCAGATTGTGGAATTTGGAGTTTTGTGATGGAATGAACAGGTCTTTTTCCCAGGGAATGTATCCTATATCAAACCCGGAATTTTTAACCAGTTCATACAGAAGTTCCCTGTTCACCATGCCCAGACTATGGTGAACAAAAATAGAACCTTCATAATTAATCTTTACAGGAATTCTACTTCGGGATCTATTCATATCAGAATGTTACAATATTATGATTAAAAAGGAAAGTTTAAAGTTTTTATGATTGCGTGCTTTCGGGCACTTGTGAATTATTTATTTGGAATTGAGAATTAAGAATTCGGAATAAAGAATTGAGATCATCTTGGTCGAGTAGACCGAGGGAATTTCACCCTCAGTCCCTCACAGAACCGTACGTGAACCTCTCGACTCATACGGCTCTTATTGTTCATTATGGCCATACTGGCCTCGCGTCTGCTGAACACTACTCCCTTGTTTACACAAGG
>DATGNN010000278.1:0-8084 GCA_035306725.1 Chitinispirillaceae bacterium
AACGAACCGGTTACCGCAAGAGTACTTTCTGTGTCATGCAACGCTCCAAAATATATACGGTCGGACACTAGAAGAAAAATAGAGATCAGTGGAATAATCCAGGACCATTGCATGTTATTAACTGCTGTTTTCTTTTTGACAGAATAGTATACGGTTGCAGGAATTATAAGTATTGATAGCGAATAAACTGAGAACCAGATTAACAGAGTTTCGGGAGGCGTCTGGGCGGTTTTCAGGAGGTATCTGTCTATCCCGCCACTGACAGTACCCAAAATGGTAGAAAGAAACATGAGAAGAATAAAACGCAATTGAATATTTTCCGTTTTGTCTTGAGAGTTACTGCGTAAGGCAAGAATTGCAAAGTACCCATATCCGGATAGGATTAATAAAATACCTCCCCACTGAGATAATTCGGGAGTTTCTTTAAAAAACAGAAGTGCCATTAGTATTGTTAACAGAGGACCGCAGCTTCTAACCGCTACTGCAAATGAAAGAGGCGTTTTTTTCAAGGCAAAAAATTCACCGGCCCAGGAAAAACAGATGATAAAAGATTTGAGAAAAATCCATCCGTGCACAAAAGGCGGTACTTTTGTGGTAAAAAAGATTCCAGGCAACATGATAAGACCGGATACAAGTACCGATAGAAAAAGAACTTCAAAGGGTGCTGCCGATTTGAGTGAGATTTTTCTGGAAATCTCATATAATCCAAGAGTAAATGCAGAAAATATACTTAGGGTTATCCATGTCATAACAGATCCAAAAAATGTAAAAATAGCCATAAATAGAATAAATCGCAAATCTGATTATTGCTAAAATTTCATACTGATTGTATTATTAATACCTGAATCGTCTGATTTAGGTAATATTCAGACCTGATGACATATCCGGTTTTGTAACTGCATGCAGGGATATCGGCTTTGTGTGTGTCAGCTTTACACAAAAGCAAACTGATCCAGGTTTGGCCGGATAGATTCTCATCGGCCTGGTTGGAATTAATTATTGAGTATTGTAAATAATCTGGTGATGGCGTTTGGGGAAAACTGAAGAGAAAATCAATTAACCGTTCAATTATAAGAAACAGAAACTGAAAGGTTATTCCTGTTCAAGTAGTAAGGAAGGTTTTCTCAATGAGTCAGGATTCGCTTTTGTCTGGATAAGAGGAGTAAACAATACTGGACATTTTTTAAATTTATCTTGAGATGCTTGCAGAGTAAACATGAATGTAATTGAACTGAAAAATATTTCAAAAACATACAGAAAAGGATTGCGGGCCAGAAAAATACCAGCAGTGGTAAATTTGACGTTTTCTGTAAAAAAGAACAGGGTTACTGGTTTTGTAGGACCAAATGGTGCCGGAAAAACAACCACTATCAAAATGATAACCGGCCTGGTTCGTCAATCATCGGGAACTGTTAAAATTAACGGAATTGAAAGTTTTAATCCGCAGTCCAGGCAAGGGGTTTCCTATCTTTCTGAACAACCCTGTTTTTATGGGCATCTGACTGTGAATGAGGCACTGGGGTTTGCAGCGAATCTTCTTAGAATTTCTGGTAAAAGAATCGGTTTAGAAATTGATCGTGTGCTTGATATCGTAGAGATGGTTGAAAAAAAACCTGTAAAAGTAAAAGAATTGTCGAAAGGTATGCAGCAGCGGATCAATATGGCGCAGGTGCTTCTTGGAAACCCGCATACCATGGTTCTGGACGAACCTATGAGTGGAATGGATCCACCCGGACGAAAATTGTTTCGTTCCATTTTTACTGAATTAAAAAAACAGGGTGTTACAGTTTTTTTCAGTACACATGTACTTGATGATATTGAGGCAATTTGTGATGATGTGATTGTTTTGTCTAAAGGTGAGCTGGTTTATGATGGAAGTGTAATGGATCTGCTTGACACTGGTCGCCTTGGGATGGAGATGGTTGTTTTTGGAACTGTTAAAGATGAAATGGAAAGCTTGAATGAAATCGGGTGCATTGTAACTGAAAAAAATAATAATTCGATTGTATTTGTTCCAAAGGATAAGGATTATAAGCTTGTGCAGCACTTGCTGTTTTCAAAAGGCAAATCTTTTGTTTCAATAAAATCAACATCAAAATCTCTTCAGGATCTTCTGTATCATAATCCTCAAAAACAGTATGTGGAGCATAAATTATGAAAACTGTTTTAACGATTGCTTCAAATACGTTCAAGGAAACAGTTCGCAACAAGGTTCTTTATAATATTTTGCTTGTTGCTGGGGCAGCACTTTTTCTGTCGATGTCCTTTGGGGATCTTTCGGTTTTTTCCCGAACTCAGGTGATGACAGATTTTGGTCTTGCAACCATGTCTCTTACAGGTCTTCTTTTGGCAGTTTTTATTGGTGCGGGAATGCTGGGTAGTGAAATCTCGACAAAAACAGTTTATGGCATTCTGACAAAACCGGTGTCACGGGAACAGTTTATATTTGGAAAATTTTTCGGTCTGGTTACAACTCTGCTGCTTAATTTTGCACTGATCTCGCTGGTTTTTTTCATTGCGATTACACTGATGGGTGCTGATGTCAAGATTTCAATAATGGATGCAGTCGTGCTCTTGGCAGTAGAAATGTCGGTTATAGTCTCGGCCGCAATCTTTTTTTCATCATTTACAACGCCCACACTTGCAGCAATTTTTACAATTGGATTTTACATTTCAGGCCACCTGAATGATCTTGTTGATATTGGCACTAGACAGCAGGAAAGCGTTATATGGCAGACTGTTTTAAAGTTTTTCTATTTTTTGCTTCCCAATCTCGAACATTTCAATATCAGAAGCAGAGTAGTTTATGATCTTCCTGTTCCACCTGATTTTGTAACAGGTGCTTTATGTTACGGGGTATTGTACACAATACTTTTACTGTTGCTGTCTTCCATGGTTTTTTCCCGAAAAGACTTATGAGAAAGAAACTGATTTTAATCATACTGATCATTGGTTTAATGAGTGGAATAGTTGCAATCCAGGCAAAGCTTACAGGGATACGTGGCCTGGAATGGAAAAAAGAGAGCATAACTTATTTACCCAAAAATTTGTTGATTAAACCGGCTCTGCTGGGTTTTGAAACCACAGTTGCAAACTATCTGTGGATAAGGTCTGTTCTTTATTTTGGTGATCATTACATAACAGATCAAAATTTTGAATATCTGATCAGCATGGTAGACATGGTGACCCGGTTGAATCCATATTTTTATCCTGCATATGAGTTTGCAGGCCTGATGATACCGGATTTATGCAGAAATCCGGATGCTGCGCGGGTTATACTTGAGCGGGGGATATTTTATTTGGGGGAGAAACGGTGGAATCCGGCGTTTTATCTTGGTATGATCTATTATAAATATTATGGAGATCGAAAACAGGCAGCTTACTATTTTGCTCTTGCTGCTCAGGCAAAAGGTGCTCCGGTAAAAAAGCTTGCATCACTTGCGTCAATGTTTTACAATCAAATCGGAGACCGAAGAGCGTCTCATTCGGTTTTATCGTTTCTGTACGAAACGAGTGAAAGTCCTGATGTACGAAAATATCTGCTGGATAAATTTGTGAGTGAGTATGCAGTCGATAAGCCGTTAAATCAGATTAACACAGACGATTTCTGAGAGTTTTGTGCGGATATGGGAGGAATTATGCGGAAATGGGAGTATCTGTTTGTTATTGCAGAGAAATATGGCAAGGGAATATTCGGGCATGTTCTTCCCAAGGAAGCCTCGTGGAAAATTCATTATGTAAATGGTGAACATTTGCCAAACTGGACTGATGTAACATTATACAATTATTTGAATAAAATCGGAGAGCAGGGATGGGAAGTGGTTACCATGACAACTCACACCATCATACGAACAGGATCGTTTCCTGTGGAGCACATGTATATTACTGCCAAAAAGGAAAAAGTTTAGCTGTTTTTATTTAATCGCTTGAAATCAGGTGCGTGATGCAGGTATAATTAACACAGATCCTGGAATTCAGAAATGAGTATCCTGGATGGTACTCGGGAAAGGAGGGGGATGCAGATAATTATTAAGGGGAAATCAGAGTTTGAGTAATTGTTATTTTTTAATCATTCCCGAGGAGGAGAATTATGCTACGTAACAAAAAAGGTTTTACACTGATTGAATTGATGGTTGTTATTGTTATTATCGGAATTCTTGCTGCACTTGCAATTCCAAAATTTACTTCAGCATCTGACAAGGCAAAATGGAGTGAAGCTCCTACAGTACTGGCGTCGTATGAAAATGCTCAACTGGCCCGTCTGTCAGAAACTAATGCACTTGGAGATCTGACTGATCTTGTTTTCGAAGCACCTACCGGAAGCAAATGGTTTCAATATGCTCAAGGAGATACTGGAACCTATTCGGCAGCAGTGGATGGCAGTCCAATAGGCGGTGTAGCTGTTGGAACTGGTATCCAGACGACTGTAACTGACAGTTCTACAATTACTCATGCAGTATTTGGTGGTGCTGATGCAGGTGCCATCAATAAAATGATACCTAATTTCTTACCATAATAAATTTTAATTAGATTTTTGTGAAAGTTAGCTTAATCAGGGACGACAAAACTGTTGTCCCTTTTTTTATGTTTTAATGATCTGTTTCCAATAATCACGTCTATAAAGCTTTTTTAGATTTAATTTCTGATTAAGGCGATAGAATTTTATTCTGTTGCATTTCAATCAATCAAAATCGTATATTTAGAAACTAATGATTTTGGCAGCGTAGCTCAGTTGGTTAGAGCAGTGGAATCATAATCCACGTGTCGGGGGTTCGACTCCCTCCGCTGCTATTCTTTTTTATCCACATATATTTATGCTCCCCGCAGATATAAAAGAAAAAGTTATCCGGTTCTTTAATCGCCATGTATATCCAGAATCTTCAATCGTTGCTGCTGTAAGTGGTGGAAGTGATTCTGTAGCACTTATCTACCTTTTACACAACCTGAAGGAACAGCTTAAAATAAAAAACCTTGCTGTTGCCCACGTTAATCATGGTTTAAGAGGTGAAGAATCGGATGAGGATGAACGGTTTGTAAGAGAAATCGCCCAATCACTGAATCTTCCATTTTTCATAAAAAGGCTAAGTGGGCACAGTTGTACCGATTCCGGTATAGAACTGTGGGCACGAAAAGAGCGTTATTGTTTTTTCCGGTCTCTTCAGGAAACTTCCGGGTTTCAGTTTGTCGCAACAGGCCATACCCTTGATGATCAGTCAGAAACTGTTTTCATGCGGATTCTGCGTGGTACAGGACACAGGGGACTTCGAGGTATTCTTCCATTAAGGGAGGACGGGGTATTACGACCGCTTTTGTTTATTCGCAAAAAAGAACTTGCCGGGTGGCTTAAAATCAATAATCTTCAATTTCGTACCGATTCATCAAATGAAAGTACAAAGTTCCAGAGAAATCGTGTAAGACATAATCTTATTCCTGCGCTGGAAAAAAGTGCTCCGGATATTGTTGAAAATCTGTCTGTACTTGCCGAACAGCTTCAGGGTTCATGGAATATTGTAAACAGAGAGGTAAATAAGTGGATAGATAGTTTCGTAATCAAGACTAATGATCACTCCTTTATTGTGAAAAAAGAAGGGTTACAAGATCGGGAATGTATGTCTGAAGGAATAAGAGAGATTTTTGAGCAGTTTGGAATACCTGTGACCAGATATCATATCCTTGGTGTTTGGGAGAATAGTGCCAAACATGGAAATCAGTTTCTGTTACCTGGACGGTGGTGTTATTTCCCGAATAAAAAAGAGATTCTTTTTTCGCGTGCCAGAGTAAGTAATAATGATTTTTGTTATGAAATTGCAGTACCGGGTGTAACAGACTGCAAAGAGTTGAATATGCAATTAATGGTAGAACAGGGTACAGTTCCTGTTGGAGAGCTTTGTTATAATGATTGGTCTGTTGTGCTTGATCGTAAAACATGTGGAGATATTTTGTTATTCAGGAAAGTGAAAGCAGACGATCGGTTTTTACCGTTTGGCAGAGCTTCAGAAACCACCCTTTTACGGTTTCTTGCAAAGCAGGGAATTCCTAAATCGGTTCGTGAGCGCATGGGAGTTATTGCTGATCGTAATGATAAAGTTATATGGATTCCTGGTATCAGAATTAATCACAATTGCAGAATTACTGAACAAACCGAATCGGTTTTGAAAATTTCATCAAAGGCCATTTTGCAGGATATATAATGTATACAATGTATATTAATGTATATTAACAGGATTTAATATAACCGAACATTTATAAAATAATATACCTGGCCAAAAATAAATTGTTTTGAACAGGTGTTCACAGGTTTTTTGAAGGTCGTAAGTTGTTATAAACCGGGTTTTAAATCCATTGGAAAAAATGTTGAATGGTATAACAGGAAAAATTATCTGAATAGGGACAATTTATTTGTGAGTCTTTGATTGTTTCCATTCAGGTATTAATAATATAGTTGCAAGTTTTTATTTTTCATATTTTACAAATATCGGAGGAAGCATTGGCATTAGAAGATAAAAAGCAGAAATTGGGAGAAAATCGCCCATCATCTTCTGCAGGCCGAAAAAAACAGACAAATGGGGGTAGTCCAAAAGGACCAGTAAAAGACCCGGTTAAAACCATACTGATGTGGCTTGCAATTGCTGTTGCAGTAGTGTTTGCTTTACGGACAATTGAAGGTTACGGGGTAACTAAAGAGATAAAGCTGACTTATAGTCAGTTTCAGGAGGTCTTGGATAATCCTGAAATAGAAATTACTGAAGCGCAGATTATTCAGGGCGGGTTTAACAAAGCAACATTTGAGGGTGAAGTCGCAGATCCGATTACTCTTATTAATGCACTGTCGCTAAAAAATGTTGAGCCTAACAAGAAAATAGTTGTGAATTTACCTTATATCGATTCCGAGATGGTTTCACAATGGAATAAAGCCGGTTTTAATTACACCTTTGAGCAGGAGAAAATGAACTGGGGTGATATGGTAATGAGCGTTCTTCCCTGGGCGTTGATGATTCTTTTCTGGCTGTTTATGATAAGGCAGATGCAGGCGGGGCAAAAAGGAATATTCACATTTGGGAAAAGCCGCGCCAAGCTTCAGGCAATGGACCGGCCTCAAATAACGTTCAAAGATGTTGCTGGAGTTGAAGAAGCCAAAAATGAGCTTCAGGAAATAATAGATTTTCTTAAAGACCCTAAAAAATTCAAACGTCTGGGGGGCAAAATCCCAAAAGGTGTTTTGCTTCTGGGGCCTCCGGGAACCGGAAAAACTCTCCTTGCAAGATGTGTTGCTGGTGAAGCTGGTGTTCCGTTTCTTTCCATGAGTGGTTCCGACTTCGTCGAGATGTTTGTAGGTGTGGGTGCATCAAGGGTTAGAGATCTTTTTGAAACCGCAAAACGCAATTCTCCCAGCATAATATTTATTGATGAAATAGATGCTGTTGGACGACAGAGGGGGGCAGGTCTTGGTGGCGGTCATGATGAACGGGAACAGACCCTCAATCAGATGCTGGTAGAGATGGATGGGTTTGAGGTGAATTCCGGTGTAATACTTATTGCAGCTACTAACAGGCCAGATGTACTTGATCCTGCACTGTTGAGGCCAGGCCGGTTTGATCGGCAAATTGTCGTTGATGTTCCGGATGTTACAGGAAGAGAAGGAATTCTTAAAGTACATTCCAAAAGTATTCCTTTGGCTCCGGATGTTGATCTTAACACCATTGCACGTGGTACACCAGGGTTTGTTGGTGCTGATCTGGCCAATCTTGTAAATGAAGCGGCCTTGATGGCTGCAAGGTATGGACAGGAAACCGTTACAATGCTCGATTTTGAAGAAGCAAAAGATAAAGTGCTTATGGGTGTGGAGCGCAAAAGTATGGTCCTTTCTGAAAAGGAGAAAAAAACAACTGCTTATCATGAGGCCGGACATGCTATATGTAATATCTATTGCAAAGAGGCAGATCCTCTTCATAAAGTAACTATTATTCCAAGAGGAAGGGCTTTGGGAGTTACATTCTCACTTCCTTTCGAAGATAGGCATAGTTATACAAAACAATATATTCTGGATCGTATCTGTATCATGCTTGGCGGACGGATGGCTGAGG
>DATGNN010000279.1:0-3694 GCA_035306725.1 Chitinispirillaceae bacterium
ACCCATTGCCTCTCAGTTTTGTCGATACTGTTGATGCTGAAGGAAACTACTGTTTCGACCATATTGATTCGGGAAGCTATACCATTTTATCACGCAACTTCGAAACAATGTCAAGCGCACTGAGCAGAGATATCCCTGTCAGTAATGATTCAATAACAACCGTTCCAGCAGCTAAGCTGAACCATTGCGGTTCGATAATAATGGATTTATCTTCGAGTGATGAGATACAGGGAGAGTATGTTTATATCCCCGGTACAGATATATCTTCATCAATCGACAGTGCCGTATCGGTATTTTTGACCGATATACCGGCTGGTACTCTCAATGTGATCATGCTTGCCAATGAAGATACCGTAAATCAGAACATACTTCGTAATAAAATTACAGTGCCTGCCGGAGATACTGCTGTAATTGAATTGCCACTCTGGAAATACAAACGGAAACTTATTCTTAACACAAGTAGTTCAGGTGCAAATGTGAAGGGAGATGTTTACGGATTCCCTGTGCTTATCCGGCTGGAAACTCAGAATTTCAAATTCTCACAAGCGAAAAATGATGGTACAGACATACGCTTTGTTACCTCAGGTGGGAGATTGCTTGCCTATGAGATAGAGCGGTGGGACAGTGAAAGCGAGCGCGCAGAAATATGGGTGAAAGTCGATACAATTTTTGGTAACAATGGTTCACAGGCTATTACCATGTACTGGGGGAATCCGGACGCATCCGATAAGTCAAACAGTAACATGGTATTTGATACTGCCGCAGGTTTCCAGGGGGTTTGGCATATGAGTCAGGCTGGTAATACTACCGCAATTGATGCCACAGCCAATCATTTTGACGGTACACCCTGTAATATGAACGAGGCTTCATCAGTAAATGGGATCATAGGTCGTGCACAGCGATTTGATGGCGACTCCAGCTATTTTACTCTGTCGGGCACAGCAGACAGTAAACTGAATTTTCCACAAAACGGAAACTATGCGCTTTGCGCATGGGTTTATACGGAAATAATTGATTCCACGGGGCATTATATAATCTCCAAAGGGGACAGAAGTTACAATCTGAACCTCAGCGGATTCGATCTCTGGGAAATTTATGATATTGTTGACGGTTCGGGTCTGCAGTCAATTTATACCCAGCCGACGCTAAAGGAGTGGAAATACCTGACCGGTGTGCGCAACGGTGAAGAAATGCGTCTTTATGTAGACGGTGTATGCATGGACAGCAATCTGGTAATAAAGACAGGGGTTCTCAGAAATGACACCTACGATGTACAGATTGGTAAACGGGCCGAAAGTGACTATGGATACTGGAATGGAATGCTTGATGAGGTGTGCATAATGAATATCGCACCAGATCCCGATTGGATAAAACTCTGTTATATGAACCAGCGAAAGGATGATAAACTGGTTGTATTCGAATAGAACTTTTTTAGCTCAATAACGGTAGTGTTGTGATTGTGAAACGGTGAAAGTTATTTCGGTGATAATGTTGCCAGTGAACAAAATCCCAGGCCGGCTAAGGGCGTTTTCGATGATTTATATCCGGATCTTAAGAACAACCAGGGAGCACTTATTGGTTGGGCGTGGGGTTTGAGTCGGATTGTTGATGCGCTTGAATTACCAGAAATTCAACAGGCAACGAAAATTGATCCCAAACGGCTCGGAACAATGGGATGTTCACGTTGGGGCAAGGGGGCCGGCATGGCAGTATTTGATGACCGTATCATGCTTCCCATAGTTTTGTCGCCGGGATCAGGATTTTCCAGTACCTGGCGAGTTGCTGAAACACAGGGAAATGTGCAGAAGGCGAGCCAGATTTATGGTGAATGCACCTGGATGGGTGCGGTATTTCAAAAGTTCGGTGGCAGTAATGTCAATATACTCCCAATTGATCAGCATGAGGTTATTGCTATGCGTGCACCTCGGCCAATTGTTCTTCTCGAAGGCACCGATGACAGCTGGAATTGTCCGGTCTGTTGTTACCACGCAGCAAAATATGCTTCATTTGTGTTTGAAGCCCTTGGAGCCGCCGACAACTTCGGATGGGGACATGGAAACCATGGCCACTGTGCGCAGAGTGGTGATGCAGGGCAGATGAAAATCATGAATGCATTTGTCGACCGTTTTTTGCTCAATAAGGATGTTTCAACAAGTGGTATGTTCAGCGAGTCTTTCACGTTCGACAAATCGAAATGGCAGGATGGTGAGGTGCCTGAACTGGAAGGCGAGCCGTTGAATACGAATACCATTCTGTGGGATGAATAATGTGATAGTATCGAATGAGTGTATATTAATATTTACAAAATGCACGATTTGAGGGGAGAGACAGTAGAGTTCAGCGTAGTATTTTTAAATACTCCGCTGACAACTGTTTGAATTACATATCACTTTACCAGTTATGCTTTTATCTCCCTGAATAATCTGTAATATCATGACTCCACAATACTTCCCGGGTATTTTAAATGCATTAATCCCTATGTGTGTATCCTGAAAGATCGATCCATTACAGTTTTTATTGCAAATTCCTCAGAGCAGCTTTAACAACACCTGCATTAACAGCAATGTAGCTTTGTACATATTCTTTATATATGGTCAGATAACAATTTCTACTTTGTTACCATAATTCTTGATGTATTAAGTAATTGCTCCCCGCAACAGATCCTGGCAATGTAATACCCGTTGGGCAAACCTGACAGATCGTGGTTGCTTGGATGTATATGGCAGGGTTTTGTTTTCAGAAGAGCTGTTTTTAAGAGGTTTCCTCTCAAATGATAAAGTTTTAAAGATGCCAGGTTCTCGGGTGCAGTGAATTTTATGTTAAAAGTAGAATTTTTAATTCCTGCGATTACCGGAGAGTTTATTGTTGTATTAATTTTAACGAATGCTCCTGACGGATCATAAATCATTACAGATACATTATCTATTGTTACTGATTCGGATGAATTACCGAAAATTAATGCTAACCGTCCATTAAAGTCTGCAGGGCTTTCCATTGTGAATGTAAAATCGAAACTCTGCTTAACTGTAGTAAGATCAAATTGTTGTGTTTGAGAAAGATAGCTTGTCCATGGATCGTCATTCATCTCTACATTTACTTCCATAGTCCTGTTTGAAACAGCATAAGCCTCAAATGAGACTTTGTAAGTTTTACCATTTTCCAGGAAAAGTCCGGATTGAACAAGTTGTATATCGGAATTCGCAGTACCTGCACTTAGTATTTTTATGTAGTACTCACCATTAACGACTTCTCCACTTGCTTCACCGTCCCATACATTCAGAGTCCAGATACTGTCCCGGGGATCCAAAATTTCCATTAAGCACATAGTTTCCAGAATTGTCAGGGCTTCGGGAAAACTGTGCTATTAAAGTTTTATCCGAATCAATTACAAAAATTAAAGGATTTTCTTTCTTGTTGATTCCCTCACCGCTCCAGCTTTCGAATTTCCATCCCTGGGAAGGAGCTGCAGTAAGTGTAACAGGATCACCCTCTTCATAACCTGAGTTATCGGGGTTTCTGGTTACTGAACCCTCACCAGCTATGTCGATTTTTAAACGATATCCGGAAACCCCACCAACAGAATAATTTTTGACAAAAGCCCATATTTCCTCACTTTCATTAACATGTGAACCACTGTTTTCGGTTGTATACCAGTGGTCCATGCCGTCAATTGTTATCACTTCAATTTCTGCTG